>JAHFBU010000311.1 GCA_023249795.1 Syntrophaceae bacterium | reverse complement strand
TCCGGGGGCGTTCCCCGCTGGCAAGGGCTGAAAAAACATGGTATGGACCCCGCCGTCAAAACTCAGGGAGAAGAGATGGACATCACACAAGCAAAAGAACGGCTGATCGAGATCATCCTCGACAAGACGTTCAAATACAGCGAAGACCCGCCCTTCACGCTGGTCTCCGGGCGGAAGAGCAACTACTATTTCAACTGTAAGCCGACGACGCTCGACCCGGAGGGGATGAACCTCATCGGGGAACTCGTCTTCGCGATGCTGGCCGGTTCGGATATCGTGGCGGCGGGGGGCTTGACCCTCGGGGCGGACCCGATTGCCAATGCCCTCTCGGTCATCTCCTTCCAGAAGGGAAAGCCGATCCGCTCCTTCATCGTCCGGAGGGAGGCCAAGGGCCACGGCACGATGAGCGGAATCGAAGGAAACGTGCGGCCGGGTGACAAAGTCGCGGTCCTCGATGACGTGATCACCACCGGCGGCTCGACCATCGCCGCCATCGAGCGGGCGAAGGCAGCGGGGCTGGTCATCGACCGGGTAATCGCGCTGATCGACCGCGAGGAGGAAGGCGGCCGGGCCAACATCGAGGCCCACGTCCCGCGAGTGGAGGCCGTCCTGACCCGGACGGAGATCATGAACCGATACCGGGGGACGGAGATCGGCTCCCTCAAGACAGTCAAAGAATGATGAACTTGAAAAGTCGGATATTGCTGTTTTGTCATTCCCGCGCAAGCGGGAATCCATCGAACAAGAATAATTATGGACTCCCGCTTTCGCGGGAGTGACAGATTTTTGACTTTTGAAATGTCGGAGACATGTACCGGAAGCCCGCAGGGATCGCATCATGTCCCCGAAACTAAGGGATCGGTACGTGTCCCCGGAAGCCTCAAACGTAGGGGACGTGATGCGGAAGCCCGCAGGGATCGCATCATGTCCCCTGAAGCGTAATAAAGATCGTCACCCCGGCGGAAGCCGGGGTCCAGGGATTTCAGAAATGGAATAATATGCTCAACTCAATCCTGCGGGGACGCACAATCGCGGCGTCCCTGTTCTTTTTTGTCGTACTGATGATTTGTCCCATGTCGGGGGTGTCGGCCGCGGAGAATGAAACCATTCCGGCGACACACTTCACCTCCGCCGACCTTGTTCGCGGTGTTCCGCCGGGTTGGACCCTCGATCGAAGAGCGGGAACGGTGAACCTTCGGCTGGAAAAGGATGGAGACGATTTTGTTGTCCGCCTCATGAGCGATCGCAAATCCTCATTCGGAATGAAGCGGGAACTTCGCGTCGATCTGAAGGAGTATCCGATTCTGAACTGGCGGTGGAAGGCCGGCCGCCTGCCGTCGGGCGGAGATGTCCGTCATGCCGCGACGGACGACCAGGCCATTCAGCTCTATGTGGCCTTTCCGGCAACGGGCTTCCCGGCGGCGTTCAACACCCCCATAATCGGCTATGTCTGGGATAACGAGGCCCCGCGGGGTTGGACGGGCCGGAGTGATCAGATCGGCGGCGGAAAACTCCGATACATAGTGATCCGCAATAAGACCGATCGGGTCGGGGAATGGTACACCGAGCACCGGAACCTTTACGAGGACCTCCGGACACTCTTCCGGGACCTCAAGGGCCCGGTTGCCACCACGGTGGGAATGCAGATCCACATCAACTCCCAGCACACGAAGAGCGATGCGGAAGGGTGGATCGGCGACATCTTCTTCAGCCGACAGGACAAAAAAGAGATGGCCGCCGCCGCGCCTTTATCCTTCACCAGATAGTTTCTGATCCGGAAGCCAACATGAGACGTAGGGGACGTGATGCGGAAGCCCGCAGGGATCGCATCATGTCCCCGGATGAAGCATCGGGGACATGTACCGGAAGCCGCGTAGCGGATCGGTACGTGTCCCCGGAACCTATCTTACAGTCTCCGCCCTGAGTATCTCCCTCGCCTGCCCGATATCCCGGCCGATCTGGGCGATCAGTTCTTCGGGGCTCTCGAAGCGAACCTCATCGCGCTGCCGTTCGACAAACAGGACATCGATCGACTCCCCATAGATCTCCTCATCAAAATCGAAGATATGAACCTCGATGGAGCGTTTTCCATCGGCGAAGGTCGGGTTGAAGCCGATGTTGAGG
>JAHFBU010000310.1 GCA_023249795.1 Syntrophaceae bacterium | reverse complement strand
CCCGGCGATCCTTACCCGGAGCCGGACCAGGCCGACGAGCGCGAGGAGGAAGAAGGGGAAGAAGAAGGCCTCGACGGCGTGTTTGAGCACGGCGCCAAACCCGATCAGCCAGATGTTCGACCGGACGTTGTGGAAAAATTCGTAGGGGATGCCCGCCGGGGGCCGGGCGATCAGAAGGTTCAATTGATCTCTGAGCTCCTGATAGCGGCTCGCTGCCCCAATAAGTTTGCCAGGGATCTCCTTCAGGCGATACCAGTAGATCTCCTCTGGGTGGCGGACGATCTGGATCAGGAAGAAGGCGGCAAGGGACAGAATCAAAGGGAGAAGAAAAACCAGTGTTCCGCGGAGCCGACGTCTTCGGGGTCCCGCGATCATGAGATAGGCCGCGGAAACGAGGATCAAGAGAAAGGCCTCGATTCGGAGAGAGGCCGCAAAGATAAACACGCTGCTGCCGGACAGCAGATAAAAAGGCCGGTATTCCTCCGCCGTCCGGGTAAAGAGATAAAGACCGGAGACGGCCAGGAACCAATACATCGGATCGCGCGCGATCTCCACGCTTCCATCGACGAGCGTCGGAAGGACCGCGTAGATCAGCGTGACGAGGATAGCCGTGCGAAGCGGGAAGAAACGGCGCGTCAGCAGAAACAAAGGCCAGAGAACCGCTGTGCCGAACAGGATGGAAACGGCGCGGGCGGCAACGAGCCAGTCTCCGACAACGGGAAAAGCGCCGGCAATCAGGATCGGATAGAGCGAGAGGTACGAGACGGTGCAACGGGTTACGGCGTCCCAGATGCCATAATACAGGGCTCGGGCCTGATGGATATAGATGGCGCCGTCGGGGTTGATGACGGCCGTGTTCCAACCGGAGAACACCCGGAGAGCCAGGCCGAAGATCAGCAGGGCGATGAGCGGCAGCCAGGGGAACGGCGCCGTCCCATCCCGGTTTCCGGCGGGGTCGGGATTCCCGGCCCCGCAAGCGGTTTCCTTCATAAGGATCCTCGTTGTCACTCCCGCTGGAAGCGGGGAGATGTTCCGGAAGCCCAAAGGGATCGGAACGTGTCCCGGAACACCGGATTTGTCACAACATCGTCAATATATCGTCATACCGGCGAAAGCCGGTATCCAGACATCGTTCCGGCTGAAACCGGGAACCGGGAAAGCACTGGACCCCGGCGTCCGCCGGGGTGACAACTCTTTTCAACATCGTCAATATGGAGCTGCAAAGTATGCGTCCAAGGTGGAATTGTCAATCATAATCTGATCAATTCGCTGTTTTCATAAACGGCCGGTTGTGGTAAACAGGGCCCGGTCGATCCCAACCGACAAAGGAGTCCATAGAGCGTGCGATATTACCATCTGTTCCGAAACCTGAACAACGGCTGGCTCTATCCGGCGGTAAAGTTCGGGCTGAATAGGGCCGATCCCCTGGAGTTCAGGACATGGAACGGCATCCGCATCGAGGTCCCGCGGCGTCTCCTGCAGACCTTCAAGGAGATCTTCATGGACGAATGTTACATGAAGGGGCTGGGATATCCGTTGCGGGAGGCACCGACCGTCATCGACATCGGCGCGAACGCCGGCTATTTCTCGCTGTTTGCGCTGTCCCGTTTCCGTGGCTCACGGGTCTTCGCTTTCGAGCCCGTACCGGCGAACTTCCGCTTGCTGAAGCGCCAGCGAGAACTGAACCCGAAGGCCGATATGACCTGTGTCCCGAAAGCGGTGGCGGGGCAGGCGGGGGAACTGGAGCTGGCCTTCGATTCCGCCGATGCCTTTTCCACCTCCGCGACGGTTCTGGGCGGCGCCTCCGGACAGCCCGACACGATCCGTGTGGCGGCCATAACCCTTCGCGACATTTTCGCGGAACACCACATCGACCGGTGCGACCTCCTGAAGCTGGATTGCGAGGGGGCCGAATATGGGATTCTCTATGGCTGTTCCAGTGAAGATCTCCGCCGTATCCGTCAGATTGCGATGGAGGTCCATCGGGGTCCGGGGCCGGAGGAGAACATCGACGCGCTCGATAAATTCCTGCGGACCAACGGTTTCAAAACGCGGTGGCGGCCGGTGGGGATGCTCTGGGCCTGGCGGGAGGATGGACCATGAACGAGAAGATTCCGCTTTCGGTGGCGATGATCACGAAAGACGAGGCGGAA
>JAHFBU010000074.1 GCA_023249795.1 Syntrophaceae bacterium | reverse complement strand
CATCCTCGACTGGAAGGATCAGGATGATCTTCATCGTCTCAACGGTGCGGAAAGCGATTATTATAAGTCACTTCCGAATCCTTACAAAGCCAAGGATGCCAACTTTGAGACTCTGGACGAGCTCATCCTCGTTAGGGGGATAACGCCTCGAATTCTCTATGGGGATGGCAAAACGAAGGGGATTATTAACTTCCTTTCAATCCAGAACAATGCCCTTCAGACCAATATCAATGTAGCGCCGCGGGAGGTCCTGGCTGCCCTTCCGGGAATGAATGCCGATATGGCGACACGTATTATGGAAGTCAGAGCAGCGGCGCAGATCCGGAGTGCCGAAGATATCCAGGACATCATAGGTGTCAATTACCCAGCTATGGCGCCATATGTCGTTTTTGCTGAGGGAGGCTTAGCGGCAACCTACACCGTGGAGGCGAACGGCTACAAGGGAAATAAAAAAGCAGGTTACGCCATCCAGGCGACCGTGACGTTTGATAGTCCCCATCAATATCACTATGTTTACTATAAAAGCCCGGCGGAATTGAAACCATGACCACAGTGGAAATGTATGTGAACATAAAATCCCTTATTTTGAAAATGGGTCCCCCGGCAGCCCGCTGGTGTCGCTTTTTGTGGCGAATCCTGGCTTTTAGCCTCGCCGATGAGCGTGTAGTTCCCCTTCAGGGGCTGTCAGTGGTGTTGGAGCACGGAAGGGTTTCTGTCGTTTACGCCTCCCGCTTTCTGTCACGTATAAGTATCAGGGGCGTCCGGAGTTATGCTTTCGAGAAGGGGAAATACCCAACTCCGGAAAATGTTGTCTCTGCGGTTTCGCTGGCCATGAATGATCTCCATATTACCCGCGCACAGGTTATCCTGGTCATTCCAAAGTCCTGGACGATCGTGAAGACGACAGATTTCCCCCTGTCTGTCACAGACAGCCTCTCAAACGTCATCTCCTATGAACTGGACCGACTGACCCCGCTTAGCGCCGACCGGGCCTTTTATGATTTCCAGACGATCAGCAGTGACGAAAATCGCATTTATGTCATGGTCGCGGCAGTGAATAGTGATCTCCTTGGGCCTTACATTGAGGCCTTGAAAGAAAACAAGATCCCCGCCCGGCGGATCGCCGTCAGTTCCTCGGCATTCGGCACGCTGAGTGATTATGCCCATGGGAGCGGCACTGTTGTCTTTGTAGTCGTGCGTGGCGACGGATATGAAGGCGGGCTTATCAGTGATCGTAAATGGTGTACGTCCTTTGCCGGCAAGATACCTTCAGAAGACGGCCATGCATGCCTCCATGCCGTTGCCGGCGAGGTAAATCCCTTGATTGAACGAATCAAAAACGAAAAAGGAAATGCCGAAGTCATCATTGATATGCCGCTGTCCGAAAAATGGCGCCCCCTGTTTAGGGACGTCATTCATGCCCCGGTCCTCTTCATCGCGGAAATGGATCTGAATCTTCGGTTTGCGAATAATAGCGATTGGAAGGAAGCGCCCTATATAGCTCTGGGCGGTGCTTTGGAGCACCTTTGGCCCGGAGCCTCGAAGATGAATCTTCTCGCTCAAGGTTGCCACAAACGTTCTAAGACCCCCATGGCATTAACCGTCATTCTTCTGTCCATATTTTTGGCTCTCGGTTTATTCTGGGTAGCGTCGCCCCTACAGATCGAAGAATGGAAGGTGGAAGCCATGGACCGGGAAATTGCCGCCCGTAAAGATGAGGTCAGAAAGGTGGAGATCCTGAAAAAAGATTTGCAAAATGTGGAGAAAGAACTCTCGGCCATTCGAACGTTCAAGAGTTCCCGGCCAATGGCGATGGTTCTACTTAAGGAGATAACGCGGATCCTACCCGAAAACGCATGGCTTTCCCGGCTGCGGGTTGTGGATTCCGCAATTGAGACTGAAGGTTATGCTGCTTCAGCGACGGAAATTGTTCCGAAACTGGAAGCGTCAAAGTATTTCAAAAAGGTCGAATTTGCCTCATCCACAAACAGAGATCCCCGAACGAATCTCGATCACTTCATTATCAAAATGGAAATAGAAGGGTTACCGGAAGACAAGGTGGAGTATGAGAAAAAGCAGTAGGATTCTGTGGATTGCGGTTCCTCTCATGATCGTTCTTTTTGGCTTCGTCGCTTACGAGTATGGCTACATCAAGGTCGAATCGGAATTGACCGATTTAAAAGATGCGGCGTCATCCAAGTCGAAGATCCTGGCGAAATATGGGGTTCTGATTGCCGAAAAGCCCGGCATTGAAAAGGCACTGGCGACCATGCGAGAAACGAGAAAGGCGGAAAACTCAAAAATGATTGAAGGGCAGACGGCTTCTGTCGCTGCCGCCGGCCTCCAGACTGCCGTGAAGGGCATGATCACAGCGAGCGGAGGCACCATCGCCAGCGAACGGGTTGAAAAACCCGAAGATGCCGGGAACTTCAAGATGATTTCCGTGACCTTTGACACCATCCTGCCTGACACAAGAGCCCTCACTGATACGATATATGCCATTGAGACACAGACACCCTATCTTGTAGTTCGCGAGTTGGATATCAGAATCAGGAATTACAAGGATCCAAGAGATTTGACCGTTAGATTGAGGGTTTCTGGTTTGATGGGAGGAGGTTAATATCCCCATGTTAAAATCGATATTAAAGAATCTGAATGTCCTGAACGTTCTGCTGACGGGTGCCATTGTTGTTTGGGTGTATCTCATGGCGATTCCGTCTCTGAATCCGGATACTCGGATCTCTATCCCTTCGGTGACAGAGATGGTCGCAGGGACCGGTTCACCCGCATTGGTAAATCCATCACCCGTTGATTTTGCAATAATCAGCGACAAGAATCTTTTTAATCCCCAAAGAAAGATCCCAGAGGAAAAGAAAATTGAAACGGTTAATCCAAAGCCGGACGTGGTTCTCTATGGAATTTTGATGATGGACAGCGTGCAAGTTGCTTTCATCGAAGACAGAAAAACACCAAAAACGACGCCTGGGAGAGGTAAGAGACAACTCGCTCTTCATATAGGAGATCACGTCGCCGATTATGTCCTCCAGCAGATTGAAGTGGACCGCATCGTTCTTGTCAAGGGGGAGGATCGGATCGTGGTCAGGCTGGACGGCGAAAATAGAAGTACTACTGAATTGGCCGGAGGGTTGCCTGCTTCACCGGCTATAACCGCACCCATTTCGGGAGCCATGCAGCCGACGGCTCCACAGACATCGTCAACCAATACTCCTTCTTTTCAAGCACTCACGCCATCCGTAGTAGCGGGTGCTCCAGCACCCGGATTACAACAGCCATATTTATCAAGACGAAACCAATTGCCGGAACTTCGAGAGTTAAGGAAAAATATGAAAAAGTAATCCCCGTAAACACCTCGGACTTTTATAAATGCGACCTCTCGCATTGCGAACTCCAACCATCGACATATGCATACGGATAACTCGTTTCTCAGCAGAATATGAACGTCTTTAATATCGGCGCTGCGGATCAGCGGCTGACGGACACGCGAGCTTGCTCGCGGGGACGGCGGCCCGCTGCATCCGCTTGATGGCGCTAGGCGCGTCAGCACCGGGACAGAAAGCGAATGGCAATTCGCAGCGCCGATGGCGCGGCGCGTAGCGTCCGCGCCATCTTCACTTTGTTATCTGTTGTTGCCCGGGTTTTTCTTTGAGGAGCTCCTCCTTCGTAATTCGCCCCTTGCTTTCAGAGCTCATGTTATCGATGTATTTATTGGTGACCGTGCTCGCTTCTTTCTGGTTCTTGACCACACGAGGAGTCAACAGGATAATAATTTCAGTTCTCTGTTTATTATCAATCCAATTGCCGAAGAGCCAACCGATAAAAGGAATCTTGTTCAGGAATGGAATCCCTGATCGGGACTTCGATGTATCTTCCCGGATGAGGCCCCCGATGATTATTGTCTGGCCATCCTGAACGACAACATTGGTTGTTGCATTGTTGTTGTTTAAAATGATCTGCGTTTCATTAGAGAAAAGCTGAATCGTGTCGTAGGTGGAAACCTCTTGGTACAATTCCAGAGAGACAAGACCGCCTTCATTGATTCTCGGTTTGACCTTCAGAATGATGCCGATGTCCCGGTATTGAATCGTTCGTTGGGGAGCAACGGTTGTGGAGCCGTATGTTTCCGAGGTTACGAGCGGGACTTGCTGCCCGATCTGAATTTTGGCTTCTCGATTATCGGAAACCAGAATATGGGGCGTCGCCAGGAGCTTGGCCTTTGAGTCCGTCGCCAGCGATGTAATCAACAACTGCAACGAACCTGTGTTATTGACACCGTAGAGCGAAAGACCAGATCCCGACGGCAGCGTCACATCTGATCCCAGCAACGTAGATCCACGAATACCCCCACCCGCACTGAAGCTTCCCATCGTTCCCTTTAGCCATGCCCCCAAGCCCAAACTCAAAT
The DNA here is from genome assembly GCA_023249795.1 of Syntrophaceae bacterium. GTDB lineage: Bacteria > Desulfobacterota > Syntrophia > Syntrophales > UBA5619 > UBA5619. The sequence goes on along the minus strand of JAHFBU010000074.1, from coordinate 3,635 downwards.
TATCCGTCAGGGTTACCTGCGCAATCAAACCTTCAATAACAACTTGTCTCGGTATGATGTCGATCTTATCGATGGCGCTCTTGATCATGACGTATTCATCCGGTGTGGTCAGGATGATGATCGAATTCGTGACCTCGTCGGCAATGAATTTTGTGAAATCGGAGATGGGCATCTGTCCGCCTGCAGATGTCTGGGCGGATGGGAAATTCCCTGTGATGACTCCCGCTGTTGGTGATGAAGCCGCCTGACCGACGGCTGCTGCTGTGGCGCCTGTGGCAACCGTCGAGAGTGATTTTGCCCCAAGAAAGGTCTGCTGGAGAACGGAGGCGATGTCTTTTGCATTCCCATTCTGGACGGAATAGACAAAGATCTCCGGTTTCGTCTTTCTTAGTTTTTCATTGTCAAAGATCTCGACCAACTGGAGCAGGCGCCTAACGTTCGCATCCGTATCGACGATGACGATCTGACCCGCTTTGGGGACATCAATGAGCACTGCATTGCTCGATGCGAAAGGCGTGATCAGTTTGATCACGTCAGATGATGATACATAAAGGATCGGCACCACCTGTAGAAGAGCCCTTCCCTTCAGCAAAATTGTTTCCGGGTCCCTTCCGAAGCTGACGGGTGAGGGCTCCTTCGAAATGTCGCTGATGGGAACGAGCCGATAGAGGCCGCTTTCTTCCACGACCCCGATGCCATTAAGCCTCAGAATGACCTCCATCAGGGGGAGTACCTTCTCAACGGGCACGGGAGCAACGGCTCTGAAAGTGACCCGGCCTTTGATCCGGGGATCGACCACATAGTTGACCTTCAGAACGGTGCCGAAGATAGTCTGGATAATCGTGAACACATCAGCGTCATCGAAATTAAGGGTGACCATTCCCCTCTGGGGTACAGAAACGGCCTCCGGCGTCATTGCATCCGGAGATGATTTTGATGGGGCTATGGTTTGCATCTGACCGGTGGACGATACGGACCCGGTTAAGGACGGCTGAACGTCAGAGGATCTCACAGTAGGTAATGCAGATGGAGGGGGCAATGGCCGCTGCCCGGACCCCCCATCCATTTGACTGACCGCTTGTCCCGATGAAGATGGCTGGGCCCAGCAGACGGCTTCCCTGCCATGAATCAACAGGAATGCACCGACGATTCCAACCATTAAAACATATGCAATCGATGGACAATCGGAGGACCTTGGGCTAAGCAATGCGCACCTCTTGAATTTTTTCATTTCCAGCTCACGATGTCTTGGTCTTCTCCTTCACCGCCGGCAGCGCTATCCCTGCCATATGAGGAGAGGTCGTATTCCCCATGCGTGCCCGGGAACTGATAGATAAAGGGTTTGTTCCATGGATCACTGGGCATCTCTTTTTTGAGATATGGTCCATCCCATTTTTCATCGCCCGGATTAACCATAAGAGCATTCAAACCTTCCTGCGTGGTAGGATATCGTCCGACATCGAGCCGGAAGTGATCCAGTGCCTGCCCCAAGAGTTCTATCTGCGCCTTCGCCGCGGACTGTTTTCCCTTCCCGAGCTTCGGGAAAAGGCGGGGTCCGACAAGGGCGGCAAGTAAAGCCAGAATCACCATGACAACGAGCATCTCAACCAGTGTAAAGCCATTTTGGCCAGGTTGTCTGCAAAAATATTTCATGGTCATAAAGTGTGTCCTTACTTGAGAGGATTCCATATCAGTTAGCAGACCAGGATATTTTGGATAAATATTGCATTTCCCCGACTGCTATTCCATAGGGAGAGAACTCTATCGGGCCTGCCAAATGTCCGATTTCCCCATCAGGAAATGGATTATGTCTGGATTATCAATCCGAACCAATCTACTGATCCGTTCCTCATCTGCTTTTTTTCCTGCGTTTTTGTTCCGGGACAACAAGTCGGATACAAGTACCCTGCCCTCTTTTGGTTTCAATTTCAAAAATACCACCGATATGATGAAGCCGCTCCCGTATGCTAAGAAGGCCAAAACCTCCCGTCCGCTTTGAAGGCTGATCAATGTCCTCTGTATCGAAACCTCTCCCGTTGTCTTTCACGGTGACTCTGATGTTATCTCCCAACTTTTGCAAAATGACATAAGCCTCTTTAACCCGGGCATGCTTGACCGCATTCAGAAGCAGTTCTCTTGTGGCCCTGAATAACAAAAGTTCAAGATCCTTGTCGAACTTCCGGATTTTAGGATCAGTCTTCAGGATGATTTTAAGTCCATATTGTGCTTGAATCTGTTCACCCAACCACTCCATCGCTTCGTTCAGTCCCAACTCATAAAGGACGGAAGAACTCAGGTCGGTCATCAACGACCTCGTTTGCTGGATGGCCTCATTGGTCAAATCAATGATATCTTCAAGAGATTTAGCAAATCCCTCTTCTAATTTCTGGTTCAGGAGCGCACCCAGTCTCATTTTAATTATGGCCAAAGTTTGTGCAATGTTGTCGTGCAGGTCAACAGCAATACGTCGCCGTTCGCGCTCCTCCGTCATAACCAACTCTGATGTGAGGGATCTGAGCATTTCGTTTGTTTTTAGAATCTTTGTCTCTGCTTCCAGCCGCTCCGTAATATCCCGTGCGGAAGCAAGTATGCCTTGAATCTCTCCTGTCTCATTCCTGTATAATGATGCATTGAATAGAACGTCTGTTACCTGTCCGGAAGCATGGCGCATAGCCAGAGGATAATCCAGAATGAAACCTTTGGAAAAGACCTCCAGATATCCTTCATGGGCCTTGTCCGGCTCTGTGAAATAATCCGAAAAATCACTACCGATCATCTTTTCCCGGCTAAGACCCGTGACGGATTCCGTGGCCTGGTTTACATCCATGATCTTGCCTTCGGCATTAATCGTTACCAATGGGTCAAGGCTTGCCTCGATCAGATTTCTGGCATACAGGGAAGCGTCGCGTTTTTCTTTTTCAACCTCTTTAAGTTTTGTAATATCGAGGATGGATATTACTTTTCTTTTTGCGGAAATTATGGACGCAATATTGACCAGAACATGTAGAACATCCCCTCGCCGATTCATAATCCTGTATTCATAGCCCCCGATCGACGTCGTGGACGATACTATCCATTTCTGATCCATTTCAGCATATTTAATCAGATCATCGGGATGCACGATCTCATTCCAACTTTTATTACCCTCAAGTTCGGATCTTGAAAAGCCGATCAGTTGTTCGAATTGCTTGTTGGCCATAAAAATGGTCATGTCTTCTTCGACGATAATGGTTGCAGTGCCCGTGTTTTCAAAAATGGCACGGTAAAGTGTTTCCGATTCAATAAGGGCATCTTCAATACGTTTGCGTTCAGTTCGCTCTCCGACCTCCCGCAAGGCTCTGGTAACCGCTGGTGCCAAACGTGATAACCTGTCTTTCAGAACGTAGTCTGTTGCCCCCTTCTTAAGAAGTTCAATCGCCAACTCTTCACCCAATGCACCCGAAACAAAAATGAATGGAACATCGGGATATTTCCGCATGGCCATTTTCAGCGCTGAAAAACCGTCAAAGGAAGGTAGGGAATAATCGGAAAGAATAATGTCCGGTGGGCATTCTTCGAGCGCCCTGAGGAAGGAGACCTTGTCGGATACATAGTCGGGTGTAAAAGCGATACCGGCCTAAGTGAGTTCGTAAGCC
>JAHFBU010000073.1 GCA_023249795.1 Syntrophaceae bacterium | reverse complement strand
ATCGAGCAGATCCGGCTTCTGCTGAACGGTTCCCTCCAGGCTATGGGTAAGGTGGGGATGAAGATGAACGTCGCACGGGAGAATCTCGACCGGCTCGTGAACCTGCTTCCTTCGCTGAAGGCGCCGACGATCTCCGGTCTCCATTCGGCGGACTGGATGGCGGTGGAGACCATTGTGGACGGCAACGCCGTCCGGGATCTGATCCCCCGGTTGAAGGAGGCGGGCGCCGAAGGGATCATCGAGTATCCGCTGAACAAGGTTATCTGAGAAAGGACAAGGTCATGCGCAAGGCAGTCGTCGAGAGAAAGACCGCGGAGACGGAGATATCGGTGACCATCCGTCTGGACGGGCAAGGCGAGGGAACAATCGACACCTCCATCTCCTTTCTCGATCACATGCTGAACCTCTTCGCCCGGCACGGCCTTACGGATCTTGATGTCCGGGGCAGGGGAGACACGGCGGTTGACGACCATCACCTTGTGGAGGATCTGGGGATCTGTCTGGGGCAGGCCGTCCGGAAGGCTCTCGGTGATAGAAAAGGGATCGCCCGGTACGGCTCGGCATGGGTTCCGATGGATGAGAGCCTCTGCAATGTGGCGATGGATCTCTCCGGAAGACCTTATCTGGTCTGGAACGTGGAAATCGGGCAGGGGAGGATCGGGGAATTCGATCCGACCCTGCTTAGAGAGTTCTTCAAGGCATTCTCTGACCAAAGCGGAATAACATTGCACGTCAACCTCATGTATGGTACGAACAACCACCATATGGCGGAGGCGATTTTCAAGGCCTTTGCCCGCGCCTTCCGGGAGGCGGTTGCGATCGACGGACGGATCAAGGGGGTCTTGTCAACCAAAGGCTCCCTGGAAGTCTAACGGGTTCTTGAAGAACGCACGTCCGCGGCGGTTCATCCATCCTTTGCCGTCCAGCGTACCTCAATATACGCCGACGGAAACGGCCTTACATCAGAGACAAGGGGGTAACAAGTCATCGAAAAATCTTTCTGTTTCCGCCGGCTGCTTTACGGCCTCCTGATTCCGATTTTTCTTCTGACGATGCTCGGCTGCCATTACCGCCAGGATGAGGCCGTTCCGGTTTCGGAGGGGAAAATCGTCTTTGACCGGATCGCCGTGCTTCCGTTTCAGCAGATCGTGCCGGAAGATCCTCGCGGCGATGCTGTCCGCTGTCCCATCTGCGGGACGATCTTCAGCGCCGAGAGGGCTGTCGGAAGCCCGGAAAAGGTGATCGAGGCCCGTTTCCTGGAACAACTGGCAAAACGCAAACCGAACTTCAGCGTCCTTGCGGGGGAGAAGGTTGCCGAGGTTTACCGGCGGGTCTCCGCCGCATCCCTCCAGACTCCCCCCCTGCAGATTCTGCGTGATGTAGGAAGTGAATTGGGGGCGGATGCGGTGGTGATCGGATATGTCTACCGTTTCCGGGAGAGGATAGGGGAAGCCTTCTCCGTGGAGAAACCGGCGTCGGTTGCCTTCGAGATCCATCTGATCCGGGTTGAGGACGGGGTGACTGTCTGGCGGGACGCCTTCGACCGGACGCAGAGTTCGCTGATGGAGGATCTCCTCAGTGCCACCTCTTGGAAGTGGGTCACGGCCGAGGAGCTGGCGGCGGGCGGACTGGGCCAGGTTCTGAAGACCTTTCCCGGTCTGCCGTAGCGTTGTCGCCGCCCTGAAATGCCACACCCCGGCGGAAATCCTTGATTGTAAAGAGATCTATTGATGATTGTCATTCCCGCTATCGATCTGAAGGACGGCCGTTGCGTGCGACTGGCCCAGGGGGACTTCGGGCGGGCGACCGTTTACGCGGACGATCCGGCGGTCCTGGCCTCCGTCTGGAAGCAACGGGGCGCCGAACGTCTCCACGTGGTCGATCTGGACGGTTCCCTCGCCGGCTTCCCGCGCCATGAGGCGGTGATCCGGGAAATCGTGGCGGAGACGGGGCTGCCGGTGGAGGTCGGGGGCGGCATCCGGGCGATGAAGACGGTGGAAACCTACCTGCAGAGCGGGGTGCAATGGGTGATTCTTGGCACGGCCGCCCTCAATGATCCGGAGTTTGTGAAGGAGGCCTGTCTAAATTTTCCCGGGCAGGTGATCCTGGGCATCGATGCGGTCGGCGGGCGCGTCGCCGTTCGGGGATGGACGGAAAAGACGGAGGAGAGCGCGGTGGAGGTGGCGCTCCGGTTTTTGGAGGACCGGCCCGCCGCGCTGATCTATACGGATATATCCCGGGACGGCATGGAAACCGGTGTAAATGTCGCGGCGACCCTGGCGATGGCCGAAGCGACCGGGATCCCGGTCATTGCCTCCGGCGGCGTCTCAGGAATCCGGGACATCGAGAGGCTCATCCCCCTGGAGAACCGGGGCGTCATCGGTGTGATCGCGGGGAAGGCTCTCTATACGGGCGCGCTCTCCCTTACGGAGGCTATCGACTGCGCCAACGGTGTCAGTCGCGGGGTGTGAGGCGTACGCCGGGGTGTTTCCCTCCGGCTAAGATGGCCTTGAGAACACGAGCCCTTCGTGCGCTGGACATTTTTCGATCCCGCGCCTCCTTGCGTTGCTGCGGGGGCAGGGTGCCCCGAAAAATCTCCAATGCACGCTACCGGGCTCATGTTCTCAAGTTGCGCGGAGGTCTTGTTGAAGGGGGAAGGGAGGAATATGGAGGCGTGCATATTCTGCAAGATCGTGGCGGGAACGATTCCCTGCCGCAAGGTGTATGAAGATGAACGGATCCTGGCTTTTGAGGATATCCAGCCCATGGCCCCGGTTCACATCATCATCATCCCCAAAAGGCACATCGCCACCCTGATGGACGCGGATGCGGAAGGGATGATGGATCTCCAGGCGATGATGTCCGCCGCCCGCGAGGTTGCCCGGTTAAAGAAAGTTGACGAGAGGGGGTTCCGGGTGGTGATCAACTGCAATGAAGAGGGAGGGCAGGTGGTCTTCCATCTCCATATGCATCTGCTGGGCGGCCGAAAGCTCCGGGGCGACCTGGCCTGAAAACGTTGCGTCCCGTTGACAAAACGCGAAGATGATCTATGTTACTGGTCCGAACACGGAGGCCCGCAAGCGATGACATTCAAAAATAAATTGGATCAGGATATGATTCTGGCCGCCAAGGCGACGGACAAGATGCGGCTCTCGGCCCTGCGCTTGTTGAAGAATGGCCTCCACAACCGAGAGATCGACCTGAAGCGCGAGCTCAACGAAGCCGAGTTCCTCCAGTATCTTTCGGGGATGGTGAAGCAGCGAAGGGACTCAATCGAACAGTTTGATAAAGGCGGCAGACCCGATCTCGTCGCTAAGGAAGAGGCGGAACTCAAGGTGATCCAGGAGTTCATGCCGACGCAGATGTCAGAGGCCCAACTCGACGAAATCATTGCCGAGGCGGTCCGGGAGACCGGGGCCGCGGGCGTTCGGGATATGGGAAAGGTCATGAAGGCCCTGATGCCGAAGGTGGCCGGCAAGGCCGATGGCAAGACGGTTGGCGAAAAGGTTAAACTTGTATTGTCCGCATAGGGGGCTGTTCCTTGAAGGGGTCCATTCCCGAGGATAAGATCGAGGAGGTCCGCAGACGGGCCGATATCGTTTCTCTGATCGGGGAGTATGTGACCCTGAAAAAGGCGGGGAGGAACTTCCTGGGGCTCTGTCCATTTCACCGGGAGAAGACCCCCTCCTTTACGGTGAGTCCCGACAAACAGATGTTCTACTGCTTCGGCTGCAGCGAGGGGGGAAATGTCTTCTCCTTCCTGATGAAGCTGAACCATCTGACCTTTCCCGAGGCGGTTCGCCACGTCGCGGGAAAGACGGGCGTTGTCATTCCCGAGAGGAGCATGACCCCGGAAGAGAAGGATCGTTACTCCCTCGGGGAGCAGATTCGCCGGGTCAACGGACTTGCTGCCGAGTATTTTGTGAGGGCGCTCCAGTCGTCGGCGGGGGAGAGGGCCAAAGAGTATCTCCGGAAAAGGGGTATTGAAGCGGACGCGATCCAAACGTTCCGGATCGGTTTTGCCCCGGACGGACGGAGTCGCCTGCTTGATTTTCTGGAAAAGAAGGGAATTTCAGCGAGGCTTGTCGAACAGGCCGGCCTTGCGGTTCAACGGACAGGTGAAGGAGACAGCGGGTATTACGACCGGTTTCGCGGGAGGTTGATGATCCCGATTGAGGACGTCGACGGCCATGTCATTGCCTTCGGCGGCCGGATCATGGGCTCGGGCGAGCCGAAATACATGAATTCTCCGGAGTCGCCTGTTTACACGAAGGGGAATAACCTCTTCGGTCTTTCCCGAACACGGGAGACGATCCGGCAGGCCGGCTTTTCTCTGCTGGTCGAGGGTTATTTCGACCTGATCGCCCTCTGGAGCGCAGGCATTCAAAATGTCGTGGCCACGCTGGGAACGGCGCTGACCCGGACACAGGTCGATCTGCTCCGGCGGTATGCGCTTCGCGTAGTCGCCGTGTTTGATCCGGACGAAGCCGGCAGGAAGGCGCTCGCCAGAAGCCTGGAGCTGTTTCTGGCCGGAAATGTCCATGCCAGGGCGGTCATCCTTCCCGACGGTCTTGATCCGGACGACTTTGTCCGGACCCGCGGCCGAGACAAAATGGAAGACTTGGTGGCCCGTTCCGTGCCGATGGTCGATTACTACATCGACGAAATTCTCGGCGGCAGGGGAACGCTTCAGGAGGATCGGGACAAACTCAGGGAGTCCGTTGCCTTTGTCTCTCGGATCGAGGATGACGTCGAGAGAAACCTGTTCATCAAAAAGGTGGCGGAGAGACTGAACTTCGATCAGGAGGTCCTGAAGACAGAGGTTCTGCGCGCCCGCTCCCGTCCGGCCGGGTCGCCGACCGAGCCGGTGCGAAGGAAGACCATTCGGGAACCCGATCAACTGGAGTTGAGCCTGATTCACATGATGCTGGAATGCCCGGAATGGATTCCGACGGTGGCGGTGTCCGGGGTTATGGATTGGTTTACAACGGAAGAGTTGAGGTTGGTGGGAGAGAGGTTGCTTGCCGCCGCCGGAAAAGAGGGCGGGGCGATTCCGGATGTATTCTCCCTCGTGAGCGGGATCGAGGAGGGTCCGGTGCGGGCGAGGCTTCTGGATCTGTTCATGGGGGAAAATCCCTATCCGCGGGAACTGATAGAACGCCTCGTGGCCGACACGATCCGGAAGATCCGTGAGCGGTCCAACCGGGGGCGGGACAAAATCCTGACGCGCCAGATTATGGAGGCGGAGAGGATCAAAGACCAGGGATTGCAGGACCGTCTCTTCATGGAAAAGAATAGACTTCTTCTGGAAAAGAAGGGGCCGTCCTGAATCGCACCGTTATTTTTATCGCAAACCGGCGGCCCACCCGAAAACAGGGCGGTAGGAGGATACTTGAACAGAACACCGGGAGAAACCGATATGGCAAAAGAGATCGAATCGGATGAATTCAAGAAGTTGATCACTCTGGGAGAGGAAAAGGGATTTCTCACCTATGACGATGTCAATGACCTGCTTCCCTCCGACGTCGTCTCTTCCGACCAGATCGACGATATCATCATGCTCTTCGGCGAGAAGAATATCGACATCATTGACTCGGACAAAGGGGCCAAGTTGGTCGTCAAGAAGGCGGCGGAAGAGCGGGTCGAGATCAAGCGTGAGGATCTCCTCGGCCTGCTGCCGGCGGTCGGCAGGACCGGCGATCCGGTAAAAATGTATCTGCGGGAGATGGGGCAGGTTTCCCTGCTCAGCCGGGAGGGCGAGGTTGAGATCGCCAAGGTGATCGAAGAGGGGGCGCAGGAGAGCATGGAGGCGGTCTTCAGCGTAAACATCTCCCTTCAGGACGTGGTCAATCTCGGCGCCCAGTTGAAGAACGGGGCGATCCGTGTGAAGAGCGTTGTGGACAACATTGAGGACGAGGACGGCGTCATGGAGGAGGACATGCACCGGGAGCGTGTCATCAAGCTGCTCGACAAGGTCACGGCCCTCGTCCGCAAGAACGATACGATCAAAAAAACTTTGAATTCGAAGAAGGGGATCGACGCCGACGAGAGGCAGGAACTTAAGGAGACACTGGAGAAGAACCGCCGGAGCATCGTCAAATACTGCCGGAAGGTTCGCTTCAGCAAGAAACAGATCGACCGGATGGTGGCGAATCTCCGCGTGTATGTCAAGGAGGTGGAGCAGCTGGACGAGTCCATCAACCGGTGCAAGAAGTCTACGGGGCTTACACTGGCTCAGATGGAAGAGGCCTGGGCGAAGATGAACAAGTCCGTCAGGAGTGCCGAGGCGGTCGCACGGAAAACGGGGATATCCCTGAGGAGATTGAAAACCAGCGAGAAGACCATCCGGGAGGCCAACCACCGGCTCAATGAGATCGCCCAGGAGACGGGGCTTCCCGTGACGGCGTTGAAGAAGTCGATGGTGGCCATCGAGACCGGGGCGTGGAAGGCGGAAATCGCGAAGAGAAAGTTGGTGGAAGCGAATCTGCGCCTGGTCGTGAGTATTGCCAAGAAGTATACAAATCGGGGCCTTCAGTTTCTGGATCTGATCCAGGAGGGCAATATCGGGCTCATGAAGGCGGTCGACAAGTTCGAGTACCAGCGTGGCTATAAATTTTCCACCTATGCCACCTGGTGGATCCGTCAGGCGATCACCCGGGCCATCGCCGACCAGGCGAGAACCATCCGGATTCCGGTGCACATGATCGAGACGATCAACAAATTGATCCGAACCTCCCGCTATCTCGTGCAGGAGCTGGGGCGAGAACCCAACCCGGAGGAGATCGCCAACAAGATGGAGTTCCCGCTGGAAAAGGTCCGGAAGGTCCTGAAGATCGCCAAGGAACCCATTTCCCTGGAGACCCCGATCGGCGAGGAAGAGGACAGCCACCTCGGGGATTTCATCGAGGACAAGAAGATCATGTCGCCGGCGGAGGCCACCATCAGCATGGACCTGGCGGAACAGACCCGCAAGATCCTCTCGACCCTGACGCCCAGGGAGGAAAAGGTGCTCCGCATGCGTTTCGGAATCAGCGAGCGGGGGGATTATTCGGCGGAAGAATCGCGGGAATCTCTGGAGATGAGCCGTGAGAGGGCAAGGCAGATCGAATCGAGCGCTGCCCGGAAGCCGTTGAATCCGGCAAAGAAGCGTCTTCTGAAGCCGGCGGGCAAATAAGTATTGACAAGACAGGACGGGGGATATAATTACGACTCATTGGAAAAACTCCATTCATTCCGGAAAGGGCCCATAGCTCAATTGGTAGAGCCACCGGCTCATAACCGGTCGGTCCCTGGTTCGAATCCAGGTGGGCCCACCATGGATGAAGGAGAGAGGAATCTGAAGCGTATGGGAAGGATGTTTTCTTTGATGATCGGACAGGCAAAGCGGGGAAGCGGAATTATCTCCTAATAAAAATGCACCAGTGGATGGTGCATTTTTTTTTGGTCGGAGACCCCGGTGCATTTGTTCAGACGAAAGGGGGAGGCGGTTGATAGAACAGTTGGCGCGCCTGATTGAATTGCAGAAGGTCGAATTGGAAGTGGGCAGGATTCACGCGAAGAGAACAAACCTGCCGGTTCGGATGAAGACGTTGGAGGAGGAATTTGATCTCTTCTGCAAGTCCGCGGAGGCGCAGCGGGAGCAGGTGGAAAGTGCGAGAAAGCGTAGAAAGGAAAAGGATGTCCAGTTGCAGGCGGGGCAGCAGACGCTGAAACGGACGCGGGAGAGACTCTATGAGGTCAAGAATAACAAAGAGTATCAATCTATGCTCAAGGAGATCGATGTTTTTGAATCCAAGAACGGCAAGACGGAGGATGAGATCATCTCCCTTCTTGACGAGATCGAACGACATGAAACCGCGCTGAAGTCGAAAGAAGAGGAACTCAACGTCAGACGCCGGCTCTATGAAGAGGAAATAAAGAAGGTTGGGGAGGAGATGAGTTCTCTCGAAGGTGAACTGGACGGCTGCGTCCGAAAAGGCGAAGAACTCAAGAAGGAAATCCCCGTCGAAATTCTCCGCAAGTACGAGAAGATCAAGGGCTCCGGATGCGCTATGGCGGTGGTTGCGGCCTGGAAGGAGATCTGCAAC
>JAHFBU010000072.1:396-8088 GCA_023249795.1 Syntrophaceae bacterium | reverse complement strand
TCCGCAAGGGAGGCGATGATCATCGCCCGTTGCGTGTAACTCTTCGATCCGGGAATCCGGACGGTCGCATCCAGCCGTTCGAGCGGTTTAATCTCCACCATTTTTCAAAAGCCTTTCCATGACCACATTCATCATACGCTCAATCGGCGGTTCCATCCCCGTCCAGAGGCGGAACTGTTCGGCCCCCTGGCGGACGAACATCCCGACGCCGGATCGGACGGCACATCCCGCGGCTTCGGCCTCCCGCAGGAGGCGCGTCCGGATGGGGTTGTATATCATGTCCATCACATAAGGAAAACAGGCTGCAACCTGCCGGGGCAGGGGGGTGCGATCCACCTCCGGGAACATCCCCACCGGCGTTGTGTTGATCAGGCAGTCCGCCCTTAGTTCGCCGATTTCCGCGACGGGAACCCGGCGGCAGCCGAAACGGCCCGCCAGCGCTTCGGCTTTCTGTAGCGTCCGGTTGACGACGACGGGCGTTCCTCCCGCCTGAAGAAGCGCGTAAACGGCCGCCCGGGCAGCGCCGCCCGCGCCGAGGATGACGAAGGTCTTTCCTCGGATTTCGAGCCATTCCCGCAGATCGTCGGTCAGTCCGATCCCGTCCGTGTTGTATCCCATGAGCCGGCCATCACGGTTGACGATCGTGTTGACCGCCCCGATCGTCTCGGCGCTTTCGTCCATTTCGTCGAGGAAGGGGATAATCGACTCCTTGAAGGGGAGGGTGATGCTTGCCCCGCGCAGCCCCATCCGCCGGAACTGCCGAACCGCCTCGGCCGCATTATCCGTTTGGCACGCGCCGTATCGGGCGGCGATTCCCATTTGCGCAAAGGCCGCGTTGTGCATCAGCGGCGAGAGGCTCTGGCTGAGAGGGTTCCCGAAGATCGCGAAGCGGTCGGCTGGGTCCTGATCAGCCATGCAATCGGAATGGGTTGAAGAATTATCCACGGGTCATGTCCCTTCTCTTCCTGAGTGCCTCTTTTGTGAGGGGGGCACGTACCGATCCCTCCGGGCTTCCGGTACAGGCACCCGTTACAAACCCATTTTCGCTTCCGGAACCGGCGCAAGGTCCCGCAGGGCGCTGAGGATCTCGCGCATTCGGCCGGCGGTCAGTTGACCCGACGCCGACGCCCCCTCCGGCTCCAGGGGGCAATAACTGATCGCGGAGCCCAGCAGGGGGGCGATAATCCGGCTGATCCGTCCCCTCTCCCCCATGCAGAAGGCGATCACCGTCTGGCCTCTCTGCCGTGCGAACGGGATGAGTTCCAGGAGTCGGAGGCCGTCCGCGACATCGCCGGCATAGGTGACGATCTTGACGATGTCGCAACCGTCCGCCATGCAGTCCGCCAGCTTCTTTTGCAGGAAGGCCGCCGCGGGGGTCTTGGAAACGTCGTGCCAGGAGGCGATCCGTTTTGTTCCGCTGAGGGCGCAGACCCGCCGGAGTTCCTCTTTCAGGATCGGGGCGGTCTCGGTCTCGATATCCACGTAATCGGCGTCCAGACGCGCCGCCTCCGTAAGAAACGCCACCCGTTCCTTTTCCGTCCCGGAAAATCCGCCGCCTTCGGCCCTTCGACGATTCGTGACGATTACCGGGATGCGGCGGGCTGCAAGCAGTCTCTCCAGTTCCGGATTCCGCATCCGGTCGATCCGGAGTTCGACAAGATCGGCGACCGGCGCGGCGCGTTCCATCATCCCAATGGCAGCTCCGGTCTCTTCGGCGATAATAGGGATGCAGATCACGGCAGTTCCTCCCCCCGCGGGTAGGAGCCCAGGACCTTGAGGGACGCCGTTCTGTTTCTCAGCTCCCTGAGGCATTCCTGTGTCTTCTCTTCGGCGATGTGCCCCGCGAAATCGGCAAAAAAGAGGTATTCCCACATCCGGTCCCGCATCGGGAAGGACTCGATCCGAAGCAGGTTGAGCCCCGCATCGGCGAAGGGGGCCAGCGCCCGCTGGAGGGCGCCCGGGACATGGGGGGTTCCGAAGAGGATGGAGGTCTTGTCCCGGCCGGTGATTCCTCCGCCCTTTTCATCCGCGTGCGGTCCGATGACCAGAAAGCGGGTCGTGTTGGCCGGGTTGTCCTCGATCCCCTCCGCGAGAACATTGAGGCCGTAGGTATCGGCGGCCAGTATGCTTGCGACGGCTGCCGCACGCGTCTCCTCCCGCACCCGCCGGGCGGCGCCCGCCGTGCTTTCCACCTCGACGAGGGAGACGCCGGGCAGGTGTGTCCGCAGCCATCCCTGGCACTGGGCGAGGGCCTGCGGATGGGAGTAGACCTTCCGGATCGCATCAGGATCGTCGCACTTGGCAAGGAGACAGTGCCGGACCCGGAGGTAGACCTCCGCCCGGATCGCCAGCGGCGTTGAGATCAGGCGGTCCAGCGTGGTCTTCACCGAGCCCTCGGCGGAGTTTTCGACGGGGACGATTCCCCACTCTCCGTTTTGCCCTTTTTCAACATCGTCAAAGACTTGCGGGATCGCGGCTTTCGGCAGGGCGACGATGCCGCCTCCGAAGTGGGCCAGGGCCGCCTGGTGGCTGAAGGAGGCCTCCGGTCCCAGAAAGGCCACGGCGGTCGGTGTCTGGAGGAAGCGGGAGGCGGAGAGGATCTCCCGGAAGATCCCGCGAAGGGCCGCCTCCGAAAGGATGCCGTCGTTGAACTCTTCCAGATGCCGGTAGACCATGGATTCGCGGGCGGGGTCGTAAACCTCGCGCCCGGCTTCACGTTTTGCCTTTCCGATCTCGACCGAGACGGCCGCTCGTTCGTTCAAGAGGCAAACGATCTCCCGATCCGCCTGCGCGATCTTCTCTCTCAAGCCTTCAAGTGTTTCTGCATTCATTTGCGTAAACCTTCCAGTGTTTCCTTTATGAGTTCCGCCGGAACGCCCCCGTCGATGAAGGGGATTCCCAACTTTTTGAGGAGAACAAAATGAACGATCTCCCCAGCCTTTTTCTTGTCTCTTGCGATCCGGGATTGGATTTCATCCAGGTCCAGGTTTCCGGGGATCCGGTCGGGAAGGCCCACCGTCCGGATGACCGAGGAGATTCGCCGGCGGTCGTCCACCGTCAGGTCATTGAGCCGCTCCGAAAGGGTCGCCGCCGCGACCATGCCGATCGCCACCGATTCTCCGTGGGAAAGCGCATAGCCGGAGGCCGCCTCCACGGCATGGCCGACCGTATGGCCGAAGTTCAGGATCCGCCGGAGACCGGTCTCCCGTTCATCGAGCTCCACAATCCCCTTCTTGATCCGGCAGGCGGCGGAGATGATCCGTTCGAGAAAGGCGGTTTCCCGAAGAGCAGCCGAGGCGGCCGCGGCTTCCAGATCGTCGAGGAGTTCGGGCGCCTCGATGGCGCCGTACTTGATCACCTCGGCGAGGCCGTCGCGGAATATTTCATCGGAGAGCGTGCGCAGGAAGGCGACGTCGATGAAGACCGCCTTCGGCTGGTGAAATGTTCCCAGCAGGTTCTTCCCGGCGGCGGTGTCCACACCCGTCTTCCCGCCGATGCTGCTGTCCACCTGGGCGAGGAGGGTGGTCGGGATCTGGATCACGGGGATTCCCCGCATGAAGATCGAGGCCACGAAACCGGTCAGGTCGCCGATCACGCCGCCGCCCAGCGCGATGAGCCCGGTCTGCCTGTCCGCGCCGAGGGCGATCATTTTTTCTGTAATGGCCAGAACGGTGCCGATCTGCTTGGAGGCCTCACCCGGTTCCACGGTGATCCGGTCGATGCGGAGATCACACTTTTCCAGGGCTGATTGAACCATTTGCCCGTGCAGCGCGTCGATTCGGGTGTCCGTGACCATGACGTACCGCTTGGCCCAGCCGTTTCGGGCCAGAATCATCCCCATGCGGTCCAGGATCTCCCCGCCGATATGTATCTCGTAGGAATGATTCGTCCGTCGGTCGAGATTGACCTTCAGCGTTTTCATGAAAGTGCTCCAATTCCGCGCATTACATCCGTCATATGGTTGACCTCGTCCATCAGCCGGTAGAACTCCTCCGGCCTGAGCGACTGGGCGCCGTCGGAGAAGGCCTTTTCCGGTTCCGGGTGCATCTCGACGATGGCGCCGTCCGCTCCGACGGCCACGGCCGCGCGGGTCAGGGCAATGACGAATCTCGCGTGGCCGCAGGCGTGGCTGGGGTCGACGATGATCGGCAGATGGGTCAGCTCCTTGAGCACCGGCACGGCGCTGATGTCGAGGGTGTTGCGCGTCGCCGTCTCGAAGGTGCGGATTCCCCGTTCGCAGAGGATGACCTGCTCATTCCCCTCGGAGAGGATGTATTCCGCCGACATGAGCAGCTCCTCAATCGTCGTCATCATCCCCCGCTTGAGGAGGATCGGCTTGCGGCACCGGCCGACCCTTTTGAGGAGGGCGAAATTCTGCACGTTGCGGGCGCCGATCTGAACGATGTCGCTATACTCCTCGACCAGATCGACCTCCGTCGTGTTCATCACCTCGGTCACGACCGGCAGCCCCACTTTTTCGCTGACCTTCCTGAGGAGTTTAAGCCCCTCCTCCTCCATCCCCTGGAAGCTGTAGGGCGAGGTGCGGGGTTTGAAGGCGCCGCCCCGGAGAATCTTTGCCCCCGCCTTCCTGGCGACGTAACCGGATTCCATCAACTGCTCCTCGCTTTCGATGGAGCAGGGGCCGGCCATGACGACGAATTCCCCGCCGCCGATCTCCACATCGCCGATCCGGATGACCGTGTCTTTCTGATGGAACTCCCGGCCCGCGAGTTTGTAGGGCTTGAGGATCGGCATCACCTTTTCCACGCCGGGGAGGAAGGCCGCCGATTTTAGCTGGATCTTTCCCCGCTCGTCACCGATGGCGCCGATGAGCGTCCTTTCCACACCCCGTGAGAGGTGGGGCTTGTAGCCCACCGATGTGATCCATTCGGCCACGTGGTCGATCTGCTCCGCCGTCGCGCTTTTCTTCATCAGGATGATCATGTTTTGTACCTCCGTAAAATAAAAGGCCGTGGCGAGTTCGCGCCGCCACGGCCCAAAAAACGGAAAAGCCATGGTCAGCGTCTTTAAGGTCTGTCCATGGCTTAGTTAACTTATGATGTCGGGTTGTTCTTAAGTCCTCCTAAGCATCGGGCAGACCGGTGCATAAAAGTAATAAAACCAAAACCCGTAGCTGTTTGTCTTGATCGGTGCCATTTTTCTTCCGCCCATGCTTCGATTGTCCCGCGAAAGGGACGGCGCATAAAAACACACCCCCGGATGGTTGTCAAGAAAAAAAGTACAAATATCACCGTGACCGCCAAAATCCGTCAAAGATGATTTGAAACCGCAAGGGTTTGGTGCTACTCTCCGTGCGGTGAAAAAAGAATGTCCGCCGATGGTTTTATAACGTGAGAGGCATTCGCTGAAGTTAAGACAGAGGGATTATGGATGCCTGCCTGAGGGCATCCCGGGGGAAGGGTTATCACATTGAAAAGCACTGATTTCAAAGTCGCAATCATCGCCGTCCGCCTGTTTTGGATCGTGCCGCTTATCCTGATCTGGGGCGGTGTTGCCGGGGGGGCGGTGATCCGGGATCTGACCGATCTCAGCCAGGACTCGCTTTCCTACGTGGATCCGAAGACGGCAGACATCCCTTTTCTCCCGGCCCCGGAGCAGGCGCGTCTCAACGTCGAATTCGATCTCCAATACTTTGCCCCGTGGCATCGGACCGCCCCGCACCATCCCCCGGAACTGGCCTCCTGGGGATTCCGCAAATATGCGGGAAAGCCGGGCTACGGGAAGGGCGGGCGGCCGTATTCCCCGGATTGGATCCGGAAGCTGGCGGCCAACGCCCATCTGGAGGATTATCCGCGGGGAATATTCCCGGCCATAACGGTGAACCGGACCGATTTCCGCCACCTCCCCACGCGCGAGCCCCATTCCAATTATCCGTCAGGTCCGAACAAAGAAAATCCGTTCGACAACCTCCAGGCCTCTTCCGCCCCGGCGGGCATGCCCGTCCTCGTGACACTGGTCAGCCGCGACGGGAAGTGGTTCCTCACGGAGACGAACCATCTCCTCGGATGGGTTCCGGCGACGGATATCGCGGCCGTCGATCCGCAATTTATGGAGACCTGGGAAAACGGCCATTACGTAACGATTGTCCAGGACAAGACGCCGATCCGCGATGCAGGCACCCTGCTTTACCACGCACCGCTGGGGGCGATCTTCCCGAAGGCCGGGGAGGATGCGGAGCGAACCTGGATCTGGACGGCGGGGCGCGACGCACAGGGAAAGGCGCTTCTCCGGAAGGCGTCGGTGGCCAAAGAAGCGGCGGCGGACAAACCCCTCCCGTTCACCCCCCGCCAGGTCGCGCGTCTCTCCCGGGAACTGGCCGGCGAACCCTACGGCTGGGGCGGCGTGGGAGGAAAACGTGATTGCTCCTCACTGATCCGTGACATCTTTACCCCATTCGGTCTGTGGCTTCCCCGCAACTCCAGCGAGCAGGCGGTTGCCGGAAAGTTCACCTCCTTGAGCAAGCTTTCCGCCGCCGGGAAGGAGGCCCTGATCGTCCGTGAAGGGGTGCCGTGGCGGACCCTTCTCTGGACGCCGGGACACATCATGCTCTATATCGGGATCCATCAGGGAAGACCTCTGATCTTCCATGATTTCTGGAGCATTCGAACGCGGGATTCCGGTGGGAAGAAGGGACGGGTCATCGTGGGGCGTGCGGCGGTCACAACGCTTCACCCCGGCAGCGAACTTCGCAACCGGGATCTTCCCCGGTCCGATCTGCTCTATGGCCTGGAGGGGATGGTCATCCTGGGAGAGCAGCCCGACACCGCGGCGAACCCGGAGACGAAACGATGAACCGGAGGCCTTATCCGGGAAGGCGACAGCAATCCTGAACGGAGAGGTCATTCCAATTCTAACTCAAAGCGCTATCTTCGTTGCCTTCGTCATCGGCTCCTCGACATACGATTGATGTATGTCTCAAGTCGCCTCTTCCTTGCCGCCTCGATTTCATCTTTGATTTAGAACCGGAGTCACCCGTACTGCGGCAGGATCGACCCGTCGAATAACAGGACGAAGGCGACGATCCCCGCCAGAAAGGCCCCCAGGGCCATGTATCGGTTCATCCTCGTGAAATTGGAAGCAAACAGGACCAGGATACACGATCCGAAGGCCAGACAGAAGGGGCAGTAGGTTTCATGGACCATCTGGAACCGGACCAGGAGAACCTCCGCACCCAGGGCGCCGGACAGCAGCAGCGTTCGCAGGTGAGCGACGGATGCCGTCCAGCGGGATGCCGGCAGCAGGGCCAACGCCAAAAGCGCCGCCATAAAGAGAATCCCGACCATTTTGAGGTCCACGCCGAGGAAAGTTCCCCGAAGCGAGGAGCAGGCCGTGTCGCAGACCCCGTAGAAGATCATCAGCCCGAAGCCGATGATGGGGAAAACGATATTGACGATTTTCAGGAGTTGATCGCGCTTCATGGATATTCCTTTCTCTCTTAATTGCAGTGGTTACAGTGCTCCAACGCACCGGCCGATGCAGACAGGATCTGCAGCGTCGCGTGGTTGATCCCATACTTGTGCAGCAGCATCTCCTGGACCATGCGGATGATGGCTTCGTGGTCGGGAGAATTTTCCCCGGAAACGAGATGGGCGGAAAGCAGCGTCTGCTCCGCGCCGGTCTGCCAGATGTGCAGATCGTTGACCTCCTCCACGCCGGGAATCGCCTGCAGCT
>JAHFBU010000072.1:0-386 GCA_023249795.1 Syntrophaceae bacterium | reverse complement strand
CGTCCATCAGCGAGTCGACCGTCTGCCGGACGATCTTGTAGATCTCACGGGCGATGACGATACAGATGGCCAGCGAAATGATCGGATCGACGAAACGCCAGCCGAAGAAGGTGATCAGCAGGCCGCCGACAATCACGCCGAGGGAGAACAGGGCGTCCTGAAGGGAATGGAGCCAGGCGCTTTTCATGTTGATGTTCCGCGCCGAAATCTTCTGCAGGAGCAGGGTCGCCGCTCCGTTTCCGACGAAGGCCACGACACCGACCCAAAGCATCACCGGGCCGGGGACTGCCGCCGGTGTCGCGAATCGCTTGAGCGTCTCCCAGAAGATGAAGGCGATGACAACGGAGAGGCCGATGCTGTTGACGAACGCGGCGATAAATTCGATC
>JAHFBU010000071.1:6662-8091 GCA_023249795.1 Syntrophaceae bacterium | reverse complement strand
GTCGACGGGCACTTTTTCCCCCGGTCTGATCCCCAACCGGTCGCCTTTCAGAACATGTTCAAGGGGGATATCGCCTTCGGTGCCGTCTGGATTGATCCTCCTCGCCATTTTCGGCGCCAGACCCAGAAGCGCCTTGATGGCGGCGCCGGTCCGGCCGCGGGCGCCGAGCTCCATGACCTGGCCCAGCAGGATCAGCGTGACAATGACCGCGGCCGCTTCGAAATAGAGGCCCACCGTCCCCTCCGCGCCCCGCATGGAGGCAGGGAAAATACCGGGAATGAGGACGGCGACCAGGCTATAGAGATAGGCTACCGAGACGCCCAGCCCGATCAAAGTGAACATGTTGAGGCTTTTATGGATGATCGACTGGACACCCCGGACAAGAAAGGGCCAGCCTGCCCAGAGCACGACAGGCGTGGCCAGAATAAGTTCGAGCCGGCCCAGAACCCTGGTCGAGATCAACTGCTCCAGCAGGCGACCGCCGGGGAGCATCTCCCGCATGGCGATCGATGTCAGCAACAACGTAAGGACGGCCCCGAACAGGAACCGTTTTCTCATATCCAGGTATTCCCGGTTTTCCTCTCCCCCGTTCAGGGAGATGACGCGCGGCTCGAGCGCCATGCCGCACTTGGGGCATATCCCCGGCCCCTCCTGTCTGACTTCGGGATGCATCGGACAGGTGTAGATCCGGTCGGCCTGAGCCGTCGATGCCTGTTCCCGGTGATGATGGTTCATGGCGCCTCCGCCCGCTTTCCGAAGCTGCGAAGCCCATAGCCTTCAGGGCTATTTCTTCATCATCTTTCTTGCCGGCGCTTTTCCGCTCATCTTCGAGGGCGCCCTATCCATCCCGGTCCGCGGCTGCATCATCCCCATCTCCGCATGCGCCCTCATCTTCATCATCTTCTCGAACTGCTCATCCGTCAGAATGGACCGCACCTCTTTCATGGATTTCAACATATCCAGATGGGCGGCCGTTATCATGTCGGCCATTTTGGGCAGCGCGGCTGTCGCCTTCTCCAGATCAAAATCCTTTACCTCCATGATTTCGGCAAAATCAATCCCGGCAATCTTCAGGTCGGCCTCGAACCGCACAAGTCTCTTTTGCATCTCCCTGTGAATGGGCCTGATTTTTTTGATCTGCTCAGCGGTAAGCCCTATCCGGTCTGCGGCTTCGAGGCAGAGACGGGCCATCTTTTCCATCCCGCCGGTAACCCCCATTCCCATGTGACCTTGGCACCGATCGTCCCGCATCATGGGCATGTCGCGTCCCATCATGGGCATGTCGTGTCCCATCATGGACTTGCCTTCTCCCATCATGGGCATGTCGTGTCCCTTCATGGGCATGTCCATCACCTGTGAATAAGCAGGCACCGCAAAAACAACCGTCAAAAGCACTGAAAGCAATATTTTTTTCATGACTTGCTCCTCC
>JAHFBU010000071.1:0-6562 GCA_023249795.1 Syntrophaceae bacterium | reverse complement strand
TCCCATCATGGGCATGTCGTGTCCCTTCATGGGCATGTCCATCACCTGTGAATAAGCAGGCACCGCAAAAACAACCGTCAAAAGCACTGAAAGCAATATTTTTTTCATGACTTGCTCCTCCTTGTTTGGGTTGATAATCGTCCGACGCTATGCGCCGAATTCCTGCAGGATACTTAAATAGCTGATGATAT
Source organism: Syntrophaceae bacterium (assembly GCA_023249795.1). Taxonomy (GTDB): domain Bacteria; phylum Desulfobacterota; class Syntrophia; order Syntrophales; family UBA5619; genus UBA5619. The sequence continues at coordinate 6,371 of JAHFBU010000071.1, read as the reverse complement.
CCTCACGGGCGAGCATGCCCTGGATTTTCCCGTCCACCATGACGGGAAGTTGGTTGACGCCGTCCCGATCCATCTCGTCCAGAGCCGTCCACAGTTCCGCATCGGGCCTGACCTGCGTTGCCTTATCGAGCGGAATCATGAATTCAGTGATGGTCGTTGTCGGCCATTCAGATCGCGGAACGTCTTTGATCTGATGCAAGGTCAGCAAGCCAACGGCCTTGTTACCCCTCTCGACGATGAAACTCCGGCGGCCGCCGCCCAGGATATGCTCGTCCACCAGGCGCTGCACGGTCGTGTCGGCGGGGATCGTTGTATATTGGCGATTCATGGCCTGCGACACTTTATGGCCGGTCAGTATGTCCTGCAGCGCAAATTTCTGAGCCTGTCCCCTGGCGGCACTCTCCAGGAACCAGCCGATGAAGGCGATCCACATGCCGTTGACGAGGTTTCCGCCAAGCATTTGCCACACGCCGAAGAAGATGAAGAGATAGGCGATGAATCGCCCCAGACTGGCGGCAATCAGGGTGGCCCGACGCATGTTGCCGGTCATACACCATACAACAGCCCGGAAGACACCGCCGCCGTCCAGGGGAAAGCCTGGAACAAGATTGAACAGGCCCAGAGCGAAGTTGATATAGGCCAGATATTTAACGAGGGCAAACAGCGGCTCAACACCGATGATAACCGACAGCGAGAACCCGAAGAGGACCGCCAACCCGAAACTGACGGCGGGGCCGGCGATGGCAATCCAGAAGCCGGCGGAGGCGGTCGGCGGCTCCGTGCCGATTTCGGAGATACCGCCGAAGATGAAGAGCGTGATGCTTCTCACTCGGATTTTGTAATGCATGGCCACCAGCGAATGCCCCAGCTCATGCAGCAGCACGCTTACAAAAATCATGACGGCTGTCGCCGCGGCCACGAGCCAATATTGGGTTATGGGCCAGTGTTTGAATTCAGCCGGGTAGTAGCCGACGGCCATCGTCCAGGTGATCAGTGCAAAGATCAAAAACCAGGAATAGTCGAGCCCGATAGGAATGCCCCGGATGCGCCCCAAGGGTATCGTATGTCGGTTCATCGCATCACCGAATCATAAAAAACGGAGCGATCAATGCCATCTTTATTTGCACGATTCCGGACGGATCAAAAGCACAGGTACGGGAGACTCATGCAAAACCTTCAAGGCGACGCTGCCCAACAACATTTTTTGCAGACCGGTGTAACCGTGGGTGGCAAGGACAATCAGATCGACGCCATTCGCCCGCGCATAGTCCGTGATGACGTGGGCAGGCCTGTTGGCCTCCACAAATTCGGCCCTGACCTTGATCCCTTTCGCATCAAGATCTTTTTCCATCCCTGCCAGATATCTCTGGGCCGTCTCGATAAGCCCCTGTCTGATGCCGCCGAAATCAATGCCTTTGTCCATTTCGTCCCAGGGAATATCAAGCCCCACCACATTCAGAAGGACGACCTCGCCTATGGCGCCGTCATGGATCAGACCTTCAACATGAGCCAACGCGCATTCGGCTAATTTTGAACCGTCAAGGGGAACCAAAGCTTTTTTATACATAGCGGCCTCCACATGGGTTTATTGACGACACATCGCCAAACTTGGACGAACGGCAAAAGTATATATGCATCCCTGTTGGAAGCAATGGGGTATAAATGGAAGCATATTGGTAGGCACTATCCTCGTGACGGGCCGATCGAGGCGGATCGGGGAGATCGGCCCCTGCCACCCTAACCCTGCGCCTGGGTAATCCGGCTCTCCGGCGGCACGCTGTGGACGAGCCAGACGTTCCCTCCGATCACCGAGCCGCGCCCGATCGTCACCCGGCCGAGGATCGTCGCGCCGGAGTAGATCGTCACGTCATCCTCGACGATCGGATGCCGGTCGATCCCCCGGACGGGATTCCCCTCCGCGTCGAGCTGGAAGCTCTTCGCCCCGAGGGTCACCCCCTGGTAGATCCGGACCCGGCTGCCGATGATACCGGTTTCGCCGATCACAACCCCCGTCCCGTGGTCGATGAAAAAATGTTCCCCGATCGCCGCTCCGGGGTGGATGTCGATTCCGGTCGCGCTGTGAGCCGCCTCGGTGATCATCCGGGGGATGATCGGAACACCAAGGAGGTGCAGCTCGTGGGCCAGGCGGTAGTTCGTAACGGCGACGATCCCGGGATAGCAGAAGATCACCTCGTCCGGATCGGCTGCCGCGGGATCCCCGTCATAGGAGGCCTGGACGTCCAGGGCGAGTTTTCTCCGCACCTCAGGAAGCGTGCGGATGAACGCCCCGGTCAGATCACGGGCCTTCTGATCGCATTCGGGCAGGCACTCCGTCCCTTCCTCGCAGGTAAAGCAGAGGCCCCTTTTAATCTGCTTCTGAAGGGAGCGCCGGATCTGGTCCAGTTGCGCGCCGACATGAAACCGGAGGCTCTCTTCCCGGATCTCGGATAACCCGAAATACCCGGGAAACAGGACGGAGCGGAGCGCCTCGACGATCTCCCCGACCGCTTGCCGCGACGGGAGCGCCTGGTCCCGCCGCCGTTTCTTCACGCCGGTTGTCGCGCCGTTTCCCGGGGCGCAGAGCGCCTCCACCAATTGCGAAAAATCGTCCTCACCCGCTTGTCCGGCCGAAGCAACCCTCTTTTCATCCCCGTTCACCATGACCTTCTCCATTCCTCCTGAAACTTTCTCCTGTCCGTGACCGGCCCCCCGCACGGATATGGGACCGACTCATCGCCGTTCATGCCGTCCCGCCCATGCGGGAGAATGCCCTTTTGCCGCCGACACCCTGAATTGTCACGATTCTTTTTTCACGGCGACTTCCACGGAATCCCCCGTCCGGATGGTCCCGTTCCGGATGACCCGGGCGAAGACACCCTCCTTCGGCATGATGCAGACGCCCACGGCCTGAAAGATGGCGCATCCTTTGTGGCAGGCCTTTCCGATCTGGCTGATCTCGAGGACGGCCTCCCCGCCGACGTTGAGCCTCGTCCCTACCGGCAGGGTGCAGAGATCCATTCCGCCGACCGTCAGGTTCTCGGCGAAATCGCCGGGGTTCAGTTCCAGACCGAGCGCCTTCATCTTCCCGATGCTCTCCTCGGAGAGCAGGCTCACCTGTCGCGCGATGCCCGCCGCCGCGTGCGCATCCCTTTCCAGACCGTAATCCGCGATGAAGACCCCCTCCCCGCAGGGCTCCTTCCTCGTTCCGGTCCGCTCACTCCGGCAGACCGCCGTGATTGTTCCCTTCATGCACCCTCCCCTTTTTCCACATTTCTCTCTTACGGTCGTTTCACGACCGTATTATCTCTTCAGCCCCCGCCGCGAAGCACCTCTTGAATGATCCCCCCGCCGAGGACGGTTTCCCCGTCATAGAGCACGACCGACTGTCCGGGCGCAATGGCTTCCTGAGGCTCCGCAAAGCGAATCGTGACGCGGCCCTCCTCTTCGGAGATCCGGCAGCGCGCTGCCCGGTGGGCGTAGCGGATCTTTGCCCGGGCCTCCTCCGGAAACGAATCGACCAGCCGGTTCACCTGATCCGCGACAAGTCCATCCGCCCGGAGGTCCGTTTTCCCGCCCACGACCAGACGGTTGCGCGGGGCGTCGATCGCAAGCACGTAGAGAGGCGCCGGGGAACTCAGCCCCAGACCTCCCCGCTGACCGATGGTGTAGCAGGCTATCCCCCGGTGACGCCCGAGGACGCGCCCCTCCCGGTCCACGATCTCGCCGGGGTCGATCCCCGCGCCGCGGCCGCGGAGAAATGGGCCGCGTCCCGCGGTGGACATGAAGCAGATGTCCTGGCTCTCCGGCTTGTCGAAGACGGGAAGGCCGGCCTGCTTCGCGATGTCCCGCACCTCATCCTTCGCGTACCCGGCCAGGGGGAAAAAAATGTTCGTCAGAGACTCCCGCGGAATTGCGTGGAGGAAATAGGTCTGATCCTTCCGCCGGTCCTTCGGGATTTTCAGACGGCATAGGCCGCCTTCGTGTTCGATGGCCGCGTAATGGCCCGTGGCAAGCCCGTCGAATCCCCAGGCCAGCGCCTTCCTCAGCAGCGAGCCGAACTTGATCGCCCGGTTGCAGGCGACGCAAGGGTTCGGCGTCCGTCCCCGGACGTACTCCGCAACAAACGGCCGGATGACCTGTTCCTCGAGGTCAGCGGCAAAATCGACGACATAATGGCGAATCCCAAGAACCCGGCAGACCCTCTGCGCATCCTCGATCTCCCGGGGGCCGCAACATTTCGTCCCTCCCCCTTCAGCCGGGGCAACGCCGAGGCACATGGTCACCCCCGCCACCTCATGCCCGCCGTCACGCAGAAGCAGGGCGGCCACGGAAGAATCGACGCCGCCGCTCATGGCAACCGCAAGGTTGCTCATTCAGGTTTCTTTCCCTGACGGGCCACGTAATCGTCGAGCGCTGCCTTGAGCGCCTCCTCCGCGAGAACGGAACAGTGCATCTTGATCGGCGGCAGCCCGCCCAGCGCCTCGGCGACGGCCCGGTTGGAGATGGAAAGGGCCTCTTTGACGGTCTTCCCCTTGACCAGCTCCGTCACCATGGAACTGGTTGCGATGGCGGCGCCGCAGCCGAAGGTCTTGAAGGTCGCGTCGGTGATGACGCCATCCTTGACCTTCAGGTAGAGATTCATGATATCTCCACAAGTGGGGTTTCCGACCCTGCCGACCCCGTCTGGATTCTCCATTTCGCCGACGTTTCTCGGGTGGGCAAAATGTTCCATCACCTTTTCACTGTATTGGCTCATCGGGACTCCTCCCTTTCCTTCAAATTCTTTTGATCGTAAAGCGGCGACATGGCCCGCAGCCGCCCGACCACCTGGGGCAGCGCCTCCAAAACCGCATCGATGTCGCCTTCCCTGGTCTGCTTCCCCAGGCTGAACCGGATCGATCCATGGGAGAGCTCATGCGGCAGACCGATGGCAAGCAGACAATGCGACGGTTCCAGGCTCGAAGAGGTGCAGGCCGAACCGGTCGAACAGGCGATCCCCATCATGTCCAGGCTCAGGATTATCCCCTCTCCCTCGATCGATTCCACGGAGAGGTTGATGTTGTTCGGAAGCCGCCGCGTGGGATGACCGTTCAGACGGATTCCGTCGAGCCGTTCGAAGAGGCCCCGGATGAGGCGGTCCCGGAGTGATGTGAGCCGCGCCATTTCCTCGTGCATCGACGCCGCGGCCAGCTCCGCCGCCTTCGCGAAGCCGACGATCCCGGGGACGTTCTGCGTGGAGGCCCGGCGGCCGTTTTCCTGATCGCCGCCGTGCATGAGGGGCGTGAGTTTCGTTCCCTTCCGGATGTAGAGCAACCCGATTCCCTTCGGACCGTAGAGCTTGTGCGCCGAGGCGCTCAGAAGATCGATGTTCAGCTCATCCACATTAATCGGCAGATGGCCGAAGGTCTGAACCGCATCCGTATGAAAACCGATCCCCTTCTCCTTCGCGATCCGGCCGATTTCGGCGATAGGCTGGATCGTCCCGATCTCGTTGTTGGCATGCATGATGGAGATGAGGATTGTCTGATCCGTAATCGCCCCTGCCACGTCCGCCGGCGCAACCAGACCGTCCCCATCAACGGGGAGATAGGTCACCCTGAACCCCTCCTTCTCCAGAAAACGGCAGCTCTCCAGGACGGCGTGATGTTCGATCGCGGAGGTGATAATGTGGTTGCCTCTCTTCCGTTTCGCCCAGGCCGTCCCCTTGATCGCAAAATTATCGCTCTCCGTGCCGCCGCTCGTAAAGACGATCTCCGTCGGCTTCGCGCCCAGGAACCTGGCGATCTCTGCCCGCGCCGCTTCCACCGCCGCCCGGGCCTCCTGGCCAAAGCCGTGGAGACTGGAGGGATTCCCGTAAATCTCGCCGAAATAGGGCAGCATCGCCTCGACCACCCGTTGATCCGTCGGCGTCGTTGCCGCATGATCCATATAGATCGGATTCATCATTGCCTTCTGATTCCCCCTCTCTTTTCCGCCATTCCCAATGCGTCCTTCGCGTCGGTCAATCTCCGCCCTTTTCCATCAATTAAGTTACGGAAATGGCTTTGTCAAGGTATTCCCTCTCAAGTTTCGCGGCCCTTTTTCCGAAGTCGTCAGCTTCCGTTTTCAATACCGCTTCCATCCCCTTTTCATGACTCCTTGAACAGCCAGGTCGACAGGTACCTCTCCCCGGTGTCCGGGAGAATGACCACGATCAGCTTTCCCCGATTTTCAGCCCTTTTTGCCACCTCCAGACCCGCCCAGAGGGCGGCGCCGCCGGAGATACCGGCCAGAATGCCCTCCTCGCGGGCGAGACGACGGGCGACCTCCCCCGCCTCCTCATGGCCGACGCGGATCACCTCATCGATGATTCCCCGGTTGAGGACGCCGGG
>JAHFBU010000309.1 GCA_023249795.1 Syntrophaceae bacterium | reverse complement strand
ATGTTTGAGAAAGGGATGTTTGAAATCGCGGCGTGGACTATTCTGATCGCGGTGGTTCTGGACAGCCTTGACGGTCGCATAGCGCGAATGACCCATACAACCAGCAGGTTCGGAGGGGAGTATGATTCCCTCTGCGATTTAGTGACCTTTGGGGTGGCCCCGGCCATCATGGTCTATAGCTGGTCTTTGTTTTCCTTCGGTAAGTGGGGATGGCTGGGGGCGTTTCTGTTTGTCGTATGCGGCGCTCTTCGCCTGGCCCGATTCAATGTTCAGGTCGGCGTCATCGACAGCCGCGTCTTCAACGGCCTGCCCATACCGGGCGGTGCCGCCATCGTGGGCACCGGGGTGCTTTTGTTTTACTACCTCGGAGGAGAGGGGCAATTCCCCAGCCCTTTGATTTTGATCGGTGTGGTTGCCATAGCGCTCTGCATGGTCAGCAGCATCAAATATTATAGTTTCAAAGACCTTAATTATTTCGCTCGAAAGCCTTTTATGTCCTTTGTGCTGATTGTCATGATTCTGGTGATTGTGGTCGCGGAACCCCAGATAATGCTGTTTACGTTTGCCATGGGATACGGCCTTTCGGGTCCGGTCTGGACCCTTTTCAGGCTTGGCGGAAAGATGCTGACGGATTACAAGGCAAAAAAGTCTCAATTTCAGGATCATCTGATATAGAATGCGGCGCAGTCTGAAGAGAGAACCGGACCGCCTTGGGCCGAGAGGACACAGACTCTCAGGATCCTTTATCTTTCAACTCGAATGTCTTAAATCGTAAATATTTATCAGTGGGAGAATTTTATGAAAAGTTACGCTGTTGCCGTTGTAGGCGCCACTGGAGCAGTGGGCAATGAGATGATCAAGATTTTGGAAGAGCGTCAGTTCCCGATAATGAAACTGACACTTCTTGCATCGGAAAGATCAATCGGAAAAGAGATCGCTTTCTGCGGGAAGAATCTGCCGGTTGAGATTTTGACCGAGAACTCTTTCAATGGAATCGATATCGGTCTTTTCTCTGCGGGCGGGAGCATCAGTGAAAAGTATGCTCCGATTGCCGCCGCCGCCGGTTGTGTCGTCGTTGACAACACGAGCGCCTTTCGCATGGATCCGGAGGTTCCTCTTGTTGTGCCGGAGGTGAATCCCGAGGCCATCGCCCTGTACAAAAAGCGGGGAATCATCGCCAATCCGAATTGTTCGACGATTCAGATGGTCGTCGCCCTGAAGCCGATCCACGATGCAGTCCGGATCAAGAGGGTAGTGGTCTCGACATACCAGGCGGTCTCCGGAACAGGGAAAAAGGCGATTGAGGAACTTTCCCTTCAGACAAAGGCCCTCATGAACTGCCGTGAACCGGAAGTAAAGGTATATCCGCACCGGATTGCATTCAACTGCCTTCCCCACATCGATGTCTTCCTCGAAAACGGATATACGAAGGAAGAGATGAAGATGATCAACGAGACCAAGAAGATCATGAACGATCCTTCAATCGCGGTCACGGCGACGACCGTCCGGGTTCCGGTTTTCTATGCGCACTCCGAATCCATCAACATCGAAACCGAGAAGAAAATTACCGCAGACGAAGTCCGCAAACTGCTCTCAATGGCGCCCGGCATCAGGGTGGTCGACAACCCCCGGGAAAAGCAGTATCCGCTTGCGATAGATGCCGCAGGCCGGGATGAGACGCTGGTCGGAAGGATTCGGGAGGATGAATCCATTCCGAACGGCATCAACATGTGGGTCGTGTCGGACAATATTCGAAAGGGCGCCGCGCTCAACGCCGTTCAGATCGCTGAAATCCTGATCCGCAAGTATCTATGAAGATTATCGCAGGAGAGGCACGGGGAAACCGGATCCGGCTCCCTGCGGGGTGCCGGATCCGGCCAACATCGGATCGGGTCAAGAAATCCCTCTTCGACATCCTGCGCCCTGTCACGGACAAATCCTTTCTCGATCTGTTCGCCGGCAGCGGGAGTGTCGGACTTGAGGCTCTCAGTCAGGGCGCACGCCATGCGGTCTTCGTGGAGAAGGATGTCCGTCTGATCAAGGCGATTCGGATGGCTCTGGATTGTGTCGGATATAGTGAGCAGGCGGAGGCGATTGCCGCTGATGCCTGCAGAGGCCTGGGACGTCTCGTTCAAATGGGAAAACGATTCGATATCGTATTTTCCGATCCCCC
>JAHFBU010000308.1 GCA_023249795.1 Syntrophaceae bacterium | reverse complement strand
GACAGACGAAACAACCCCGAAGATATGGGAAGGCAATGCAAAAAAATTTCCCCGGAAAGAGGCCTTCGTCGATCGCGGCAGAAGGTTGACGTGGCCCCAGGCGAAGGCGATGTCGGACCGACTTGCCCTCAACCTTATCAATTTGGGTCTGAAGAAGGACGAGTTCGTCTACCTGCTCCTGCCCAACTGGGTCGAGGCCTACATCTTCCGCTGCGCCGCCGAAAAAGCGGGCGTACTCGTTGGTACGTCGCTTATGACCGTCGGCGACGCCGATATCGAATTCATACTCAAGACTTTCGATGCGGTCGGGATCGTCATACCGCTGGAATTCAGGAAAAAGGCCTACCTCGATCTCATCCGCGGGATTCAGCCCAACTATCCGAAACTGCGGCACATCTTCGTTCCCGGCAACGATGCCCCGCCGGGAGCGCTGTCGCTGGAACAAGTCATGACGGAGCCTGCGGACGGAGACTTCGGCCCGGAAGCGTTTCGGGAAACCTGCTATCAGCCCACCGACGTGTCGGTCATCGGATTCACCAGCGGGACCACCGGCAGGCCGAAAGGCGCTGAGCACATCATCGCGGCCCGGATCGCCATGGCCAAAGGGTACGGCGAGGGACCGCAGATCCGCGAGAGCGACATCGTCCTCAACATCATCAGTCCGGTCGCGGGACTGAGTTCGGCCTTCTGCTACAACGGCACGGCATCCCTGGTGGGCGCCAAAGTTGTGCTGTTGGATCTCTGGAGCCCCGAAAAAACCTTCGAGTTGATCGAGCAGGAGAAAGTCACAGTCCTGCTCGCGGTGCCGGCCCAGTTGGCGCAGATTCTCCGCCATCCGGGCAAGAAGGATCATGACCTCGGTTCTCTCCGGTGCATCGTCACATCGACTGCCCCCCTGTCGCGCGCTCTTGCCAAGGACATGGAGGAAACGTTCAAGGTGCCTGTCTGTAATCTCTATGGGCAGATAGACGGCGGGTTCATCTCGTGTCCGAGCGTCGACGATACGCCCGAGGTCCGGCAGAGAACGGTGGGCCGGCCGCACAGATTCACGACCATCAGAATCATCAACGACGATAACAACGACGTTCCCCAGGGCGAAGAGGGCGAGATGGTCTACTCCGGGCCATCCACCACCGGAGGCTATTTCAAGAACATGCCCGAGACCATGCGGGCGTGGGGAAAGCTCGGGCCCGAGGGCATGCGCCGCAGCGGAGACCTGGTCGAGATGGACGCGGACGGCCGCCTGATGCTCCTGGGCCGCAAGGACGACATGATCATCCGAGGCGGATCCAACATCTATCCGGCAGAGCTCGAGAGCCTGCTCATCACCCATCCCAGGATCGATGCCGTCGCGATCGTTCCGATGCCCGACGAAGTGATGGGCGAGACCGTTTGCGCCTTTGTGCAGCTCGCCCCCGGGGAAACGCTGACCTTCGAGGAAATGATCTCCTTCCTCAAGGGCAAGAAAATCGCCACCTACAAACTCCCCGAGCGGCTGGAGATAAGGGATTTCCTCCCGCTCAAGGGAACGCAGAAGATCGGCAAGGTTTCGCTGAAGGAGGAAATCATCGAAATTCTCAAAAAAGAAGGAAAGCTGTAACGCTGGATTCAATCTATCAACTGAAGAGGCAAGTGGAATGAAAAAATTTTCGAATATCGTTTACGAAGAAATCGACAAGGTCGCCAGAATCACCTTCAATCGGCCTGACGTGAAGAACGCCCTGAATCTTGAATTGCTGGGGGAGATGATCCAGGTCGTGGAATACCTTTCGACGAACGACAAGATTCGCGCGTTGATCATCACCGGGAACGGCGGTGTCTTTTCGGGCGGCGCCGACGTGGATTACCTGGAGAACGATCTCTGCAAACAGCCCGCGACGGAAATCTATAAGGTCCTGTCGGAGTACTACGGCAAAGCGGCTCTGTCCTTGCGCAAACTGCCGTTTCCGGTCATCGCGGCTTACAGCGGCCCCGCAGTCGGCGCGGCCTTCGATCTGTCGTTGAACTGCGACTTTCGCGTAGCTTGCAAGAGCGCGAGCATGGGATCCATCTGGGTGCGGATCAGCACCATACCCGCCCTGGGGGGCATGTTCCTTCTGCCGAGGATCGTCGGCTACGGGCGTGCGGCCGAGATGATATTTTCCGGAGACATCATCAGCGCGGACGACGGTTACCGCA
>JAHFBU010000070.1 GCA_023249795.1 Syntrophaceae bacterium | reverse complement strand
TCCGTTTAACGGGGAAAATAGGGTAAGGATAAGCATGGAGTCCGATCGTCCTCCGAACGGCATTAAGGGCCTCACTCTCTTCCGAAAGAAGTCCAGAATCACCGCTCAAAGAGGAATATTCCCATGATTACAAAAGAATATCCGCCGAACTTCTCCCTTGACTATTATGGAAAAAAAATATAGTCAAATCGACCTTATATCGAAGCAAAACATGTAGAGGACTTATGTCGGAAGAACAAGCAAAAATTGCCGAAAAAGAAGAAAGTGAACTCATCAGGAAACGCCGAGAAAAGATCGACGCCCTGAAAGCCGATGGGATCGACCTTTATCCCAACGGCGTTTGTGCCTCGGATACGACCGCCTCGGTCAGCGAACGTTACGAACAGATGACCCCGGAAGAGCTGGAAAAGGTCACGGAGCGGTTCACGCTGGCGGGCCGTCTGATGGCCGTCCGCGATTTCGGCAAGGGGGCTTTCATCAGCATCCAGGACCGCAAGGGGCGCATCCAGGCCTTCCTCAGGAAAGACCGGTTGGGCGAGAACGCCTTTGTGTTGTTTAAAAGGCTCGACATCGGCGACATCGTCTGGATTGCGGGACGGGTTTTCAAAACCCGGACCGGGGAGCTCACCATCGACGTGGAGGAGAACGGTCTTCGCCTGCTCTCCAAATCGCTCCGCTCTCTGCCGGAGAAGTGGCACGGCCTCACGGATGTCGAGATCCGTTATCGACAGCGCTATCTCGATTTGATCGTCAACCCCGAGGTGCGCAAGGTGTTTCAACAGCGGAGCCGCATCATCAGCCTGATCCGCCGGTTCATGGAGGAGAGGGACTTTCTGGAGGTCGAAACCCCGATGCTGCAGCCGAAGGCCGGCGGCGCCGTCGCCCGCCCCTTCAAGACCTTCCACAACGCCCTCGGAATGAACCTGTTTTTGAGGATCGCCCCGGAACTCTACCTCAAGCGCCTGATCACCGGCGGCCTGGACCGGGTCTTCGAGATCAACCGGAACTTCCGAAACGAGGGGATTTCCACATTTCACAACCCCGAATTCACGATGATGGAGTTCTATCAGGCCTATGCCACCTATGAGGATCTGATGGCGATGACGGAGGAGCTCTTCGCCTTCGTCGCCCGGAACCTCTTCGATTCGCTCCGGTTCACCTACCAGGGCAGAGAGATCGACCTGACCCCCCCCTGGCGGCGGCTCACCGTTCGCGATGCCGCCATGGAGATCGGCGGTGTGGAAGCGGCCGTCCTCGATGACCCCGCCCGCATGGCCGACCATGCCCGGAAACTGGGGATCGAAGTCGGCAAGAACGATCCGCCGGGCAAGGTGCTGATGGCGATCTTCGATGAAACGGTGGAGAAGAATCTCGTCCAGCCGACCTTTATCACCCACTACCCCGTGGATGTCTCGCCCCTCTCGCGCAGAAACATTGAGGATCCAACGCTGGCCGACCGCTTCGAACTCTATATCTGCGGCAAGGAGATCGCAAACGCCTTCTCTGAACTCAACGATCCCGTCGATCAGCGCGGAAGGTTCGAGATGCAGCTCAAGGAGAGGGAGGCCGGCGATCTCGAGGCGCACGAGATGGATGAGGATTACATCGGCGCCCTCGAATGCGGCATGCCGCCGACGGCGGGCGAGGGGATCGGCATCGACCGGCTCGTCATGCTTTTGACCGATTCGGCATCCATCCGGGACGTGATCTTCTTCCCGCTTTTGCGCTCACGGGAAGAATGATGACATCGGGAAACGACCACTGCGAGCATATCCATCGATGATGTCCTATGAATTTTTCATCGGCCTGCGTTACCTGCGGGCGAAACGGAAACAGATGTTCGTTTCCATCGTCACCTTCATCTCGATCGCCGGGATCTTTCTCGGCGTCGCGGCCCTGATTATCGTGCTGGCCGTGATGAACGGTTTTGAAACCGATCTGCGCGGAAAAATCCTCGGGATCAACTCCCATATCATCCTGATGGAATACAGCGGCGCGATGCCGAACCATCAGAAGGTCATGCGGGAGGTCGCCCAGGTTCCCGGGGTTGTCGCCGCGACCCCCTTTATCTATAGTCAGGCGATGCTGAAAAGCGGGAGCAGCGTGACCGGCGTCGTTCTCCGCGGTCTATCGACAGAGGACGCCCTGAAGGTCATCAACCTGGGCAAGATCCGGGAGGGCAGTCTCGACGATCTGGGCGACGACGCAAGGAGGATTCCCGGCCTGAATCCGGACCTCGCCGGTCTTCCCGGAATCCTTATCGGCCGTGAGCTTGCGAGGAACCTCGGAATTATTCTCCACGATAAGATTTACGTCGTCTCGCCTTCCGGGATCGCCACGCCGGCGGGGATGGTCCCGCGGATGAAGCCCTTCCTCGTGGTCGGCGTCTTCGAGTCCGGTTTTTTCGAATACGACTCGACGCTCGCCTTCATCTCCCTCAAGACCTGTCAGGAGTTCCTGGGCATGGGCGAAATGGTGACCGGGATCGAGATCCGGGTCAACGACATCTACAAGGCCGACCGGATCGCGAAGCAGATCGAGCAAAAACTGGGTTACCCTTTCTGGGGCCGGAACTGGATGGAGATGAACAAGAACCTCTTCTCGGCGCTGAAGTTGGAAAAAAGGGTCATGTTCCTCATTCTTTCCCTGATCGTCCTGGTCGCCGCCTTCAACATCATCAGCGCGCTCATCATGATCGTTATGGAAAAGAACAAGGATATCGCCATCCTCAAGACGATGGGCGCCACGCGGGCGGGGATCATGAAGATCTTCATCTTTCAGGGACTCATCGTAGGCGCATTCGGAACCCTCCTCGGCTGCATCGCGGGGCTGGCCGTCGCCTTCAATCTGGAGGCGCTCTCCCGCTTCGTGGAAAAGCTTTTCCACTTCAAGATCCTCCCGGGCGACGTCTATTATCTGAGCGAGCTTCCCTCGCAGGTCAATTACGGCGATGTGGGGCTCATCATCCTGGGAACGCTCCTGATCAGTTTCCTTTCAACGATCTACCCCTCCTGGCGGGCATCGCGTCTCGACCCGGCGGAGGCGCTGCGATACGAATGAGGAAGTGCCCATGATCCAGGTCAGCAATCTCCAGAAAACCTTCCTCAAGGACGGGCGCAGGATTGAGGTCCTCAAAGGGCTCGATTTCGAGATCGCCCAGGGGCAGTCGCTGGCCGTTGTGGGGGTGTCAGGCGCGGGCAAGAGCACGTTGATCCATATCCTCGGAACCCTGGATCATCCCACCTCCGGCGCCGTTCTTTTCGACGGCGTCGATGTCTTCACCTGGCCGGAGAAGCAGCTTGCCGCCTTCCGGAACCGGAAGATCGGCTTCGTCTTTCAGTTGAACAACCTCCTTCCCGAATTCACCGCCCTTGAAAACGCCATGATGCCCGCCCTCATCCGGCGGATGCCGAAAGAAGAGGCAAAAAGGCGCGCGGAGGCGATCCTCGGCGAGTTGGGCTTGAGCGACCGGATCACCCACAAACCGGGGGAACTCTCCGGCGGAGAACAACAGCGGGTGGCGCTCGCGCGTGCGCTTATCCTCGAACCGGAAATCCTCCTCGCGGATGAACCGACAGGAAACCTTGACACGGAAACCGGAAAGAAGATAGAAGACACGCTGCTTGCGTTGAACCGTACCCGGGGGATCACGCTGATCGTGGTCACGCATAACCCCTCACTGGCCGACCGGATGTCCCAGCACATCGGTCTGCGCGACGGAAGGATTTGTACCCGTGAATAAAAATTTCTCTTTTGCATGCATCGCGATATTGCTGTGTGTGATTTTCCTCGGACCCGTTCCGGGGAGGGCGGCGGAAAAGATAAAGGAAGTGTCCATTTTTCCGTTTGATACCCACAGCACATCCCCGGAGAAAGCGGCCGATCTCCAGGAGACCATCTATCGGGGGGTTGTAAGGGAACTTCTGAAATCGAAAACCATCCGGCTGGTCGGGCAGGAACAGAACGTTGCCGCCGCGAAAGACAAACAGCTCAGCGATGCCCGGATCATTGAGATGGGGGAAAGGGTCGGCGCCGCCGTTGCCGTTTCGGGAAGTGTTTCCGAATTCGGGGACCGGATCAGCGTCGATGTCCGATTGATCGATGTTCGCGAGGGGAAGAGCCTGCCGGGTGTCTTTGTTCAGGGCCGCGGCCGTGAAAATCTGGATGCCATTCTGGCCCAGCTCGGGTCGGACATTCTGATCCGGCTCGCATCCGATGAGAGGATCGCCCGCATTGAGTTCAAGGGCAACCGCAAAATAGAGGCCAGCGCCATCAACCAGGTCCTCAAGAGCGCGCCCGGCAGCATCCTCACGGAGGCGGATCTTTCCGCCGACATCAAGGCCATCTTCAAGATGGGCTACTTCGATGATGTCACCGCGGAGGTGACGGACGTTGCCGAGGGGAAGGTGGTTACCTTTCTCGTGGAGGAAAAACCGCAGATCACCGAGATACGGATCCAGGGGAACAAGGCCCTCAAGAGGGACGACATCGAGGGCGTCATGAGCGTCCGCGGTCGGCAGACCGTGAACCCCGAAAAGCTGAAAGCCGACATGGAAAAGATCAAGGCCCTCTATGACGGCAAGGGGTTCTACAACGCCGAGATCGGTTACACGATCGAGAAGGCGGGCGAAAGGGATGTCCAGGTCGTCGTCAACGTTGTCGAAAACGGGAAGCTCTTCATCCGGGAGATCGGTTTCGAGGGCAACCGCACCTTTACCGCGAGGGAACTGAAAAAACTGATGTCCACGAACGAATGGGGCATCTTTCATTTCTTCACCGACTCGGGCGTTCTCAAGAAGGATCAGATAAAGCAGGACATAGGCAAACTAAGCGCTTTTTACCTGAACAACGGGTTTATCAACGCGCAGATCGAAGAGCCGGTTATTACCTACGACCGCGATGGGATCCGCATCAAGATCCTCATATCGGAGGGGAAACAGTTCCGCGTCGGCAAGGTCGCCATCACCGGAGACGAACTCAAGACTTCCAGTGCGGACCTCCTGGCGAAGCTTCAGATCCGGAAGAAGGACTTCTACGAACGCGAAGCGATCATGAAGGACATGGACTTCCTGGCCCAGGTCTGCAATGACGAAGGCTATGCCGGCGCCGACGTCATCCCCCGCACCGAGCCGCAGGAGAAAACCCGGACCGTCGACATCACTTACGAAATCAACAAGGGAAATCTCGTCCATTTCAACAGGATCAACATCACCGGCAACAACAAGACAAGGGACAAGGTGATCCGCCGCCAGCTCTCCGTGGTGGAGGGGGATCTCTACAGCCGGACCAAGCTCAAGAAAAGCTATATGGCACTGAGCCAGTTGCGCTACTTTGAGGAGGTCGATTTCCAGAGCGAGAAGGGGCCCGACGAGACCCTGACGGATGTGAACATACGCGTTAAGGAGAAGCCGACCGGGATGTTCAGCATCGGCGCCGGTTACAGCGCGATAGACCATGCGATGATCACGGGCCAGATCTCCCAGCAGAACCTCTTCGGCCGGGGCCAGACCCTGAGCCTCAAGGCGAGTCTCGGCGCCAACTCCCAGCTTTATGACATCTCCTTCACCGAGCCCTGGCTCTTCGACATGCCGCTCTGGAGCAAATTCGATGTCTGGAATCTCTACCGGGAATACGATACCTATAATCTCGACTCCAGGGGATGCGGCGCCACCTTCGGTTATCCCCTCTGGACCTATATGACCGGATATGTCGGCTACCGCCTGTCGCAGGACAATGTGAAGGACATCAAGGACGAGGCCTCCTATTATACGAAGAAGCAGGCGGGCCAGACGATGAGCAGCGGCGTCACCTTCACCCTGTCAAGGGACTCGACGGATGATCCGATTTTTCCCTCCACCGGATCGAAGAACAGCATCTCGGTCGAATATACGGGCGGCCCTCTGATGGGCGATGTCAGTTATACCCGTTATGGGGCGACCTCCTCCTGGTTTTTCCCCCTTCCGCTGGATACGATCTTCGGAATCCGCGGACGGATCGGGATCGCCAAAGGAAACGAGGGGAAAGAGGTGCCCATCTTTGAAAGGTACTATCTCGGGGGGATGAATTCGCTGCGCGGCCTGCGATCGGTGGGACCGACCGATCCCGCTACGGGGGACGTCATCGGAGGGCTGACGATGCTGAACTTCAACGTCGAGTATCTCTTCCCCCTGATCAAGAATGCCGGCATGAAGGGGGTTATCTTCTTCGACACCGGTAATTCGTGGGAAAGCGGTTACGACATTGGCGGCATGCGTAAAACGGCGGGTACGGGCATTCGCTGGTATTCTCCGATGGGGCCTCTCCGTCTGGAATGGGGCTATGTTCTTGACCGGAAGGAGGGCGAATCCGCCAGCCGCTGGGAATTTACGATCGGAATGTTCATGTAGGAAGTAAGGAAGACGGCCAAGCCGTCCTAACCATTGAAGAGCACAGGAAAGGGGAATTTTGTATGAAGAGATTTGAATGGGTTGTCGCAGCTGTTTTGATGCTGGCCATTGCCTTCACGGTCTCTCCCGCCGCGGCGGCTGAGAAAACGGGGTTTGTAAACGTCCAGGAAGTCATGGTCACTTCCGCCGTAGGGAAAAAAGAGACCGATGAATTAAAGAAGGGCTACGAAAAAGCCAAAGCCGTAATCGAGGGGAAGGAAGCCGAACTCCAGAAGCTCAAGGATGAGCTCGACAAACAGCGGCCGCTCCTCAAGGAAGAGGCCGTCAAGGAGAAAGAGACCGTCTTCCAGAATAAATATCGGGACTACCAGACCCTGCTCAAGACGTCCGAAGAGGAGCTGCAGGGCAAGGACCGGGATCTCCAGAAGAAGATGATCCCCGAGATCATGAAAATCGTCCAGGCGATCGGCGAAAAGGAGAAATATACCATGATCGTGGACTATGGTTTGATCCCTCTGGCCTACCGTGCGAAGGAGAACGATCTGACGAAGCGGGTGCTTGACGAATTCAACAAGACCTACAAGCCCAGCAAGTAGCGGGAAAACGTCCGTGAAAAAAACATTGAACGAGATTGCCGCGTTATTGAACGGCTGTGTCAGCGGCGACGGCGAGGTCGTGATCGAAAGAATCCTGGGGATCGACGAGGCCGGTCCCGGCGATCTCACATTCGTGGCCAACCCGAAATACCAAAAAAGGATGGAAACCACGGGTGCGGCTGCCATAATGGTCGCTCCGGGGACCGCGTGCGCGGGGAAAACCCTTCTGATCGTCGCGGACCCCTACGTGAGCTTAAGCCGATTGCTTGCCCTTTTCTATCCCGAAGATGAAGAGACCGCGGGAATCAGCAAGGATGCGATTGTCGAAGCGGGGGCCGACGTTTCGCCGGAGGCCGTGGTTTATCCTGGTGTCCACGTCTGCCGCGGGGCGCGCGTCGGGAAACAGGCCGTGCTGTATCCGGGGGTTTTCATCGGCAGGGATGCCGCCGTCGGCGAGGCCTCCATACTCCATCCGGGCGTCACCGTTTACCGGAGGTGCCTGATCGGCCGGCGGGTCGTTCTCCATGCTGGCGTCGTCGTCGGCAGCGACGGATTCGGTTTCGCCCTTCCCGGGCGGGAAAACCGGAAGGTCCCGCAGGTCGGCTACGTCCAGATCGACGACGATGTGGAGATCGGCGCAAACACGACCATCGATCGCGGAACCCTCGGCCGGACCTGGATTCAGCGGGGGGTGAAGATCGACAACCTCGTCCAGATCGCGCACAACGTCGTCATCGGGGAGTATTCCATCATCGTTGCCCAGGTCGGCATCTCGGGCAGCGCGCAATTGGGGAAGGGGGTCGTCATCGGCGGCCAGGCCGGCGTCGTCGGCCACATCCGGATCGGGGACGGGGTCATGGCGGCCGCACGGGCAGGCGTTCACAAGGATGTGGCGCCGGGAAGGATCATCGCCGGTTCTCCCCACATGTCCCATCTGGAGTGGCTGAAGATGGAAGCCTGCCTTCCGAAGCTCCCGGAGATGCGCGGGGCCCTTGCCGCGCTTCAAGGTCGGATTGCGGCCCTGGAGGGAGAAAAGAAGAAGGAGCGTTTATGAGTATCCACCCCACGGCGATCATCTCCCCCGACGCGACACTGGCGGAAGGGGTCGAGGTCGGGCCGTACAGCATGATCGGTCCCGAAGTCCATATCGGGA
>JAHFBU010000069.1 GCA_023249795.1 Syntrophaceae bacterium | reverse complement strand
ATCGGGGAGACGTTAGCCGACTAAGCGGCTAAAGCGTAATCGTAGTTGTCTGCGATTATATTGTCCTGCCTGTTTAACGAGGCCTGCAGGAACCTCGGCACGCTTATGCAGCTTCACATATCCCCGTCGAAACCGTGACGCCCCCGTGGATGGTGAAACGATGTGAATGAACCGGTTACTTCGTAACGTTTTTCTCCGTCCAAGTCAAGGGAAGATCTCCGCCGGTTCGGATTTACGCCGTCATCCCTCCCGGTTCTTCGCCCGCATCCCACGCTCGATCGCCCGGCGGTCCTCCTTGAGTTTGATGTCCTCCCGCTTGTCGTAGAGTTTCTTCCCCCGGCCGATGCCGATCTCCACCTTGACCTTCCCGTTGCGGAAATACATCCGGAGCGGGATCAGGGAGAGGCCCCGCTCCTTGGACTTGCCGTAGAGCCTTTTGATCTCACGCTTATGCATGAGGAGCTTCCGGATGCGCAGAGGATTGTGATTCTCCCGGTTGCCGTGCGAATAGGGGCTGATGTGCACATCATAGAGGAAGAGCTCATCATCCTTCACCAGGGCGTAGCTGTCCTTGAGGTTCGCCCGGCCGTCGCGCAGCGCCTTCACCTCCGTCCCGACAAGCGCGATCCCCGCCTCATAGGTCTCGTCGATGAAATAATTGATCCTCGCCCGCTTGTTCTGACAGATGGGCTTTTCGCCTGTTTCCTTCTTTGCCACTTCTATTCCTGTCCTTCCCGTCCTTTCCGCGTTACGAACAACCCCGACAAAAATCCCTGATCACCGACCGCCCAGCTTTGCCGGGAGATAATCCGTCTTTACATGCCCCATCGCCTTCCAGATGTTCTCCCGGACCCGCGGGTTTTCCTTTTCCATCTCATTGAGGAGATCCTTGACATGGCGCCGCTTCGACGTCCGACTCGTCGGACAATTGTTTTCGACGATGGGGAAGCCCCTCTCCTGCGCGTATCTCTTGACCAGCCCCTCCCGAATATAGGCCAGGGGGCGGATGATATGCAGCTTCCCCCCGAAGATCGTCTGATCCGGAACCATTGTGCTGATCTCCCGCCCGTAGAAGAGGTTGATCAGCAGGGTCTCGATGATGTCGTCCCGGTGGTGGGCGAAGGCGATCTTGTTGCAACCCCGCTCCGCCGCTATCTCGAAAATCCGCTTCCGCCGGAGACGGGAACAGAGGAAGCAGGGGTTCTTCCGGTTGTATTCGCTGTGGGACAGGGGCCCGAAGTCCGACCTCTCCAGGACGGCCTCATAGCCGCCCGCTTCCAGATGCCTCTCAATGATCCCAAAGCCTGCGCCTGCCGAATCGAAACCGGGATCGATGTGGACGGCCGTAATCGAAAACGGCGGCACATGCAGCATCGGGGTGTTCAGCAGGTCCAGGAGCGCCATGCTGTCCATCCCGCCGGAAACGCCCACCAGAACCCTGTCGCCCTCAGCGATCATGCCGTAATCCATGACCGCCTTTTCCAGCCACTTTTTCAGATGAAGGAACAGCTTCGTTCTTTTCTCTTCCGCCGCCATCGTTATCCTGTCCTGAACCGTGCCGGATTCTATCCGACATCGGACGGCATATCAAGGATCTTTCGCCGATAGGGGTATCACCGCGGATGGGCCATGATTTCGCAGGCAAAATTTTCTTGACATCAAAGCCCCCTTTCCCCATAGTCATGCGCCATATAAGCAGCTTCTTATCGAGCGCCAAGGCCGCTATTGCGGCCCCACGCGAACGGACCCAAAGGCCACTCCGGAGTAGCAGTATGGATTCTTTCGACAACGCCACATCTGTTCTCATCGAGCCCGCCCGCCAGGCGGACCTGCCCGAGATCATGGCCGTGCTCAAAACCGCCAACATGCACCACATCCCCTCGCCGGAGATGCCGGAGTTCGACCTCGCCTGCGCCTTCGTGGCGCGCATGACCGGGCGAGTGGTGGGGGTGGCGGGATACAAGGTGCTCTCCGCCGACGAAGCCAAGACCACGCTTTTGGCCGTTCTTCCCGAGACGCGCCGCAATGGCATCGGCCGCAAACTTCAGGAGCGCCGCATGGACGAACTGGCCGCCCTGGGTGTGCGAACCCTGACCACCAACGCCGACCGGCCCGATACCATCGTCTGGTATGAGAACCATTTCGGCTATGTCCGGGTGGGAACGCTGCCCAAGCTGCACTCCTTCGGCCTCGAGAATGTCAGCGAGTGGACCACCCTTGAAACCGACCTGACCCGCTGGAGGAAGGGGTTATGAACATCGCACCCGGCCTGTTCATCATCAATGCGGCCCTCACGGGCATGGTGCCGACGCGCGCCGATACCCCGCACGTTCCCCTCACCCCTGAAGAGATCGTGGCTGATGCCGCGGCCTGCGTGGATGCGGGTGCGACCATCCTGCACGTGCACGCGCGCTGCGCAGTCGGCCGCCCCACCCCGGCGCCCGAAACCTACGCGGCTATCGTCACGGGCATCCGCCGTGAGCGCCCGGAGGCCGTGATATGCGTCTCGACCAGCGGCCGCAACGGGGCCTCCCTGGCCGAACGGTTGGCCGTGCTGAACCTGGATGGCGCGGCCAGGCCGGACATGGCCAGCCTGACCCTGGGCTCCTTCAACTTCCGCAACGAGGTGAGCGTCAACGATCCGGACACGATCCTGACCCTGGCCAGGGCCATGCGCGAGCGCGGCATCAAGCCGGAATTGGAGATCTTTGACACCGGAATGGTCGCCACCTTACGACACCTGCTGACCACGGGCGAACTGGCCGGGGGTCCCTATGCAAATCTCCTCCTGGGCGGAGTGAACACGGTCCAGGCCAGCCTGCCGGAACTCTGCCACCTGGCGACGCTCCTGCCGCCGGGCACCATCTGGGCCGCCGGGGGCATAGGCCGCCACCAGCTGCCCATGAACTTGGCGGCGCTGCTCATGGGCGGGCATGTGCGCCTGGGCATCGAGGACTGCATCTGGCTCGACGCCGCGCGCACCCGGCCGGCCAGAAACATTGATTTTGTGCGCCGTATTCGCGAATCGGCCGCGCTTCTGGAACTGCGTCCCGCAACCTGCGCCGAGGCGCGGAACCTCCTGGGACTATTATGAACGAAATGATTCTCTGCATGTATTCCGGGGGGCTGGACTCGGCCGGGATGCTCCATCTCCTGCTGACCCGGGATGAATACAAGGACTTCGCCGTACATGTTCACCACATGCACCTGGTGAATCCGGAGAACCGCGCCGCGGCGGAGCAGGCCGCCACCATGTCGGCCATGGAATACCTGCGCCAAAGCGGCGCACGGGCCTTCGGCTACTCCGAGAGCGTGCACCGCTACCCGGCCTTCGACTTGCATTTCATCTGGGACGCGGACCTCTGCGCATTTATGGCCGGAAATATCTGCAACGCCTCTCCCAGCATCCGCTATGTCGCCCTGGGCCGCACCAGGACGGATACCGAGACCGCCGGGCACGAGTTCGAGCGGCGCATGGCCCGCGCCCAGGCCATCTTCCAGGCCGCAAAGGCCATGAACCCGCACCCTTCTGAGTACATCTTCCCGGTGGCGCACCTGACCAAGCAAGAACTCTGGGAGGCCATTCCTCCGGAGCTGCGCGACCGCACCTGGTCCTGCCGCAGGCCCGTGTATGAGGACGGCGGCAAGAGCGCCCACGCATGCGGCCGCTGTGTCAGTTGTGTAACCGGTCACGTAAAGCAGTACCAGAAGTGGTGATGAAACAGGACCCTTCAAACCACGCCGACATTCGTCTTGATAATTGCGGCTCGTTGGTGTAGGAAAAATGGCCCGCCGCCGGTTCCGACCGCAGTGGAGGTCCTTAAAGATCGTCATTCCTGAGAATGAACGCATAAACCCACCCGAAGGAGGCCTTTATGACGGAAATCATCAACATCAACGCCAGGGAGATCCTCGATTCACGCGGTAACCCGACTGTCGAAGCGGAGGTGACTTTGTTGTCGGGAATCACCGGGCGGGCATCCGTGCCGTCGGGCGCCTCCACCGGGGAGCATGAGATGCTGGAACTCAGGGATGGGGACAAGAAGCGGTACCTCGGAAAAGGCGTCCTGAAGGCCGTGAGCAACGTCCTTGACAAGATCGCGCCGGAAATCATTGGCATGGACTGCCGGAGCCAGCGGGAGATTGACGCCGAAATGATCGCCTTGGACGGCACGGAAAACAAGAGCGCCCTGGGGGCCAACGCAATCCTCAGCGTATCGATCGCCTGCGCGAAGGCGGCGGCAGCGGCCTTGGAAATCCCCCTCTACCGCTATATCGGCGGCGTCATCGCCCGCGACATCCCGGTGCCAATGGCCAATATCATCAACGGCGGCCAGCACGCCGACAACAATGTGGACATCCAGGAGTTCATGATCATGCCGGTGGGGGCGGCGACCTTTCGGGAGGGCCTTCGGATGTCTGCCGAGGTCTTCCATAACCTGAAGGCAGTCCTCAAGACCAAGGGTTACAACACAGCCGTCGGAGACGAAGGGGGATTTGCACCCAACCTCAAATCCAACGAGGAGGCGCTCGTTCTGATCGTGACCGCCATCGAAAAGGCCGGCTACAAGCCTGGAACAGACTGCGCCATCGCCATCGACTCGGCGGCCAGTTCATTCTTTGAGAAGGGAAAATACATCCTGGCCGCGGAGAAGAAGCCGGCGCGAACCGCCGGGGAGATGGTCAAGTTCTATGCGGATCTCGTGAAGAAATACCCGATCGTCTCCATCGAGGACGGCCTCGCCGAAGACGACTGGGCCGGATGGAAGCTCCTCACCGAGACCCTGGGCGGGAAGGTCCAGATTGTGGGCGATGACATCTTTGTAACCAACCAAAAGCGTCTGGAAAAGGGGATCGCGCTCGGCGTGGCGAATTCCATCCTGATCAAATTGAATCAGATCGGCACCCTGACCGAAACGCTCGATACGATCCAGTGCGCCCGCGAGGCGGGCTACACGACGGTGATCTCGCACCGTTCCGGGGAGACGGAAGACACCTGCATGGCGGACATCGCCGTCGGGGCGAACTGCGGGCAGATCAAGAGCGGCTCCATGTCCCGGACGGAACGGCTCGCGAAATACAACCAGTTGCTCCGGATCGAAGAGGAGCTCGGGGACACCGCCGTCTATCGCGGCCGGTCCGCGCTGTACTCGGTCCGGGGGGGAAAATAACTTCTACAGGAATTTGAATAGCCTGCGGCGGAAGGACTCCATCTGCACCTTGTTTTCCGTGAGGGCATACCACGGGGTGACTTTCTTCTCCGACTTGTCCGATACCTCGGTCACGGTAATGATGTTCACATCCTGGAGGTAACGGATCGCGCTCTGGTAGTTGGACTGGGACAGCGCCTCGGCCCTTCGGATCTCGCCCTTCCGGTACATCCTCTCCCCGAGACCGCGAATGTTTTTTAGCCAATCTTTTTCCGCCTTCGGCCCCTTCCGGAGGTAATAACATCCCCGGATGACCACCCAGTAGGATTCCATATAGTTGTGTATGAGCCCCGCAAAGGGAAGCAGGTTGGTCCTCCCGCGGCCCTTCACCTCAATCCATGTCTTCTCTTCCCTTTCAATACCGGCGATCATCCCCCGGTCGCGCAGGAAGGAGAGGGTCTCTGTAATCTCCTCGATATCGCTCTTCCGATCGTCGAAGATGAATTCGTGCCGGAAAAGCCGTTTGAAAAAGGCGTAATCATCCCGGAGCCGGTTGATGGGAACCATGTCCTCCGGGCTCGCCAGAACGGAGGTCGCCACAAAACTGACGGGCAGGAAATAATGAAGGATGTTGTTCTTGTAGTACTCAAGGTTCATCCGCTTGTCATCCTCGAGGGAATAGACGATCTCCTCGACCTCCTCTTCCTCTTCATCCTCCGCCCCCATGCGGGAAATGAGCCCCGACTGGTCAAAGAGATGCAGCGCCTCGCCGACGGCCTTTTCCCGGTCGGCAAAGGTCATTGCGAAAGAGACCTTCCGCGATGAGAGGTAATCGAAAAACAGGGCCAGAACCTCACGGAGCTCTCCGCGGGAAATGCCACGCCGGTCATAGCAGAGGAGCCCCGATGAGGTCAGGGCGAACGGGGTTACCACGGACACTTTGTTGATCGCCCTGACGATCGTGTATCCGATCCGACGATAGAGGCTCTGCCGTTCCACGACCGACATCTCTTCGAGGGGCTTCTTCTGGGAAGCCAGGTAGGATTTGAGAGAAAACGGCTCTCCGACATTCATGTAAACGCGCCCGTACCTTTTCCGAAGCAGTTTGCTGCTCCGGATCATGTCGGTCGTCTTCTCCGTCTCCTTGGGCGCTCCGCCCAGTTCCTTGAGATAGGCCTTCTCCTCGATCACACGGTCATAACCGATATAGACGGGGATCACAGCCAGATCGTCGCAAGCCTTTTCCTGGTAGGCCTGGAGGACCATGGAAAGAATCCCGTACTTCGGCATCACCATCTTCCCGGTGCGGCTGCGGCCCCCTTCGATGAAGAATTCCAGGGGCAGCCCCTCTTTCAGGAGCGTCTTTACATACCGGGCCATGACCTCGGCATAGAGTTCATTTCCCCGGAAACTCCGGCGCAGAAAGAAGGCCCCTGACTTCCGGAAGATGTACCCCATGGGGAAGAAGGACATGTTGGACCCGGCCGCCACAAACGGCATCTGAATATTGTTCTTGTAGAATATGTGGGAAAGCAGGAGATAATCAATGTGGCTTCGATGGCAGGGAATGATGATAAATGGTCCTTTTTTGGAGACCTGCCTGATTTTCGCGATCCCGTCCCCGTCCACCACCACGCCGTCGTAGATGTTGTTCCAAAGCCAGTCGAGGATCTTATCCCAGATCTCAATATAGATTTCGCTGTAATCGGAGGCGATCTCTTCAAGATATTTTCTCGCCTCCCGCCGGACCGCGGCCAAGTCTCCCCTGCCCTTTTTCGCCTTCGACGCCATCTCCTCCATGAAGGAGACAAGGCCCTTGTCCCGGAGCACCATGCCTATGATCTCTTCACGAGACTTCAGCAGCGGGCCCACAATTGTCGCCTTCTCCTCATCGATCCGGGCGATCAGATCTCCGCGGAGCTGCCGGATGAGCTCTTCACGGGAGAGCGCTTCCCCGGCCTTCATATACTCCGCCAGATGGATCGGCCCCGCGGAAATAACGGAGGCCTTGTTGGAATATCGGAGGAAGGTGATCACCCGGCGCAGAGGATCCGTTGCGTCGCTTTGACCGAACAGGATGTTGATGAAGCTCTCCTTCTCTTTCTCCCTCCTCCTCCCATAGGTGATCAATTCGGGGCAGAGATAGATCGGCGCAACTGAAGCTTCCTGGGCTTCCATTAACCGGTCAAGGGTCTCCTCGACAAAGGGGTTTTCAAAGAGCTCGGACTCCCCGAGATGGATAATGGATGTTTTCCCCTCCAGTGTAAGTTGTTTGAGGTGATCCATCCCGGCGGATTGGACGGCGGCCTTCCTGAAGATCCGGTGAAAGAGATGAGAAAAGAACACCCGGAGGGCCATGGGATAGGGCTGCCAGGTGATCATGTTGATACCGTGGCAGTAAACGGGCTGTGGGATCCCTTTCCGCATCGAGAGTTCGTGGAGGATAAGGCTGTTAAGCTGGCTTTTACTCTTCAGGGCATAGACGACGACACCCTTATTTGAGAGTGACTTCAACCCTTCAGCGGCGGGATCGGAGATCACAACCTTGGAAAGCACCTTCCGGATCAACCCATAGAGGGAAAAATCCCCTTCCCGGTAGAGACTCCCGGAATGGTAGACACCGCTTTTGGTGGTCCATGATCCGATTACCGACCGAATGGACATCCTTCGCTCCGTCATGCTCTATTCTTAAAATACGGGAAGAATCCCCGGGACTCCCCGGGACGCATAAAACGACTTTCTCGCTTGCGTTACTGGCCGTTCACCGGGAACTCCTCCGGGAAGCGCTTTCGCATGGTCGCTTCGACAAATGAACGGATTTCAACCGCGGAGGATAGGGCCATGGCCTTGTTCAGGAGAACCTTTGACTCCTTCATTGTCGCCCCGCGGATGATCTTCTTTACACGGGGAATGGCCATCGGATTCATGCTGAGTTCATCCAGCCCCAGCCCCAGCAGGATCAGGGTATAGGCCGGTTCTCCCGCCATCTCCCCGCA
>JAHFBU010000307.1 GCA_023249795.1 Syntrophaceae bacterium | reverse complement strand
GGAGACTGGGCAATGAGCCTCGGTACTTTCGGAGCGATCATGGGATTTGCCTCCCGATTGGTTGGAGACTCGGCGGAAATATATAAGGCTGCCATGCCACAGGCCAAAGATGCCGTCCTCAAAGAGACCCTGCGGGATTTGTGGGAGCAGGAGAAGAAAAATTACGCATTGATGGAGCAGACGCGCCGTGAGAACGTGGTGGAGATGGTCCTCGAACCCATTGCCGGGCTCCACCCTGATGACTATCAGGTGGACGTGCGGGTTTCAGATCAGGCGGGGGACGAGGATCTCTTGGAAGCCGCTCATCTCCTTGAAGAGAAGGAAAGAAGATTTTTCTCCGATTCCTCGAAGAAGGTTTCCCTGCCCGAGGTGGCAAGGGTTTTCAGGAAGATTGCCCTCAAGAAGGAGCGGAACATCGCCAGGCTTGATGAACTTGCAAGGGATCGAAAAGCCCGCATAGATCCAAAAGCATTGTAGGGGGCGATTCATGAATCGTCTCTCCCACGGACAAGGTGCGTGAATTATGAGCAGAATCGATAAAGACTGGAAACTGAATTTTCCCGCCGGGACGTTCGGGGCGCACCTGTTCCCCGAATTTGCGGCGCGGGCCACGGCGGCGGCCGCTGAAGTCTTCCGCGTCCCTGAAGCCGCGGATGCCGCGGAGGTTCTCATCCGGATCGTTGGCGACGGCGGAGCCCGCAAGGCAGTTGTCGTCGAAAGCCCCCTGCAGGAAGCGGCCGGCATCACGCAGGCGCTGCGTTCGCGGGGAGTAGCCGTTTACACGGAACCGGAGGAGATAGCAGCCCATGCGGACACCGCCGATATCGGGATCTCGGGGGTGGAGTTCGGAATCGCCGAGACGGGGAGCGTCTTTCAGGACGGCTTTGCCATTGAAACCCGCCTGGTCACGATCCTGCCGCCGCTCCATGTTGTTTTCCTCCCCAGCGCCCATATCGTTCCGGGCATAACGGAGGCCTTCGAAGTCATCTCCCGGTCTTTCGATCGCGGATACGTCGGGTTCATCACCGGCCCCAGCCGCACCGCCGACATTGAACGGGTTCTCACGATCGGGGTCCACGGCCCGAGCCGTTTCGTAATCATCGCCGTTGATGGGGAACCGGGGGGAGGTGGCGCCTGATGGAAAGGAAAGCGAGAAATCTCAGGGGGGAAATTTCCGAAAAGCTGAAGGATGAGACCCTCCGCAACGCCCTGGGCCGCTTTGCCGAAGCCTACCCCGTTTCCAGAGGCAAGGCCTATGAGAACGCAGGCGACATCGAGGCTCTCCGCGATGCCCTCCGTCAGATGAAGATGGATACCGTCGAGAAGATCGACGAGGTGGCGGAACGATTCGAAGCGGAGGCGATCAAGCGGGGCGTGAAGGTTTTCCGGGCGAAAAACGGCGACGACCTCAAGTCCTACCTTGTAAACCTCTGCCGGGAGAAGGGCGTCAGGAATATCGTTAAATCCAAATCCATGGCGACCGAGGAGATCCTGCTGAACGCACATATGGAGGCCGCCGGGATCACTGTGACGGAGACGGATCTGGGCGAGTGGATCGTGGCGCTGGCGGGCCAGAGACCATCCCACATGGTGATGCCCGCCATTCACCTGAGCCGCTTCCAGGTGGCCGAATACTTTGCGAAGGAACTCAAAGAGGATATCAAGCCGGACATCGCCTTCATGGTCCAGGCGGCGCGCAAAGCCCTGCGGGAGAAATTCCTGAGCGCCGATATGGGGATCACGGGCGCCAACTTCGGCATCGCCGAAAACGGCGCCATCGGCTTGGTAACCAACGAGGGGAACGCCCGGATGGTGACGACGCTTCCCCGGATCCACGTGGTGATCATGGGCTATGAAAAGCTGATCCCCACGGTCAGGGATGCGGCCAGGATACTGAAGGTTCTGCCCCGCAGCGCCACCGCCCAACTCATGACCAGCTACATGAGCATGATATCGGGCCCCACGCCCGTCATGGTCAGAAAGGAGGGCGGCTGGACGGAAGAGACCCGGGAGATGCACATTATCCTTCTCGACAACGGACGGCTCAAGGCGGCCCAGGACGACAAATTCAAGCAGATCTTCCAGTGTGTCCGCTGCGGCTCCTGTCTCAAAGTCTGCCTGGTCTACACGCTGATCGGCGGCCACGTTTTCGGCCACGTCTACGCCGGCGGTATCGGGGCGAT
>JAHFBU010000068.1 GCA_023249795.1 Syntrophaceae bacterium | reverse complement strand
CGTTACCGGGGCGGTTGCCGGAATGGTTACCCCTCCCGCCTCCACTATTTCACCGACTGGCTCCGGGACAACGGGCGCAAAGGCATCGTTCGCGACATCACGCGCAAACTCGGGGGCATCCCCTTCCGGAAGCCCATCCATGCCCTCACGGACCGCCGCGAAGAACATCCGCCGTTGAAAGGCGCGGATCTGTTCCGCCGGATGCGGATCATTGAGGCGGCCTGTTCCCGCCGGACGCAATACTACATACCAAAGGCCGATCTGAGCCCGGCATCGGAATGGATTGTGGACGGCGATATCATAGCGGTTTCGACGGATGAACAGGGTCTCGATATCAGCCATGCAGGGCTCGCTGTCCATGTCCGGGGAGAGCTCCACCTTCTGCACGCATCGAGCAAAGCGGGAAAGGTCGTCCTGTCCGAGACGAACCTTGACCATTATCTGCTGTCACACCGCGTTATGAGTGGAATCATCGTCGGCCGGGCGGTTGACTGATCCGGGCGCGAGGAAAACCTGACAAAAGACCGCGTACGAACAAGGATCACCGGCTCGATATGCCTCTCCCGTTTGCCTGATTTACGCCGAAACAGATGCTGTACGGATTGTCCGTCTTTTTAGAAAAGATCGAGCAGGGTTTTGACCGCCGCATCGTCGAAGGCAACCTCCTGGAAGATTCCCCGGACAAGGTCCGGTGTCAGCGCCAGGAAGTCCTCCTCACGGGGGGTGACGATGATTCCGCCCATGTCCACGGCGCCGGGGCTGATGAGGCGTCTCTCCGCTCCCTTCCGGAAATAGGCATCCGGACGGTGTTTCCGCCGGGGGAAGAGGATCAGGCGCCAGCCTTCTCCGGCACGGGTGCAAAGCAGGTTCAGCGGCGGCTCACCGTCGGAGGCCGTTGAACGGCCGAGCGCCCGGGTCACCTCCCCCGCCGCCGCCGCAACGCTTCCTTCTTCCTTCCCCTCGATCACAAGAATGCCCCGTCCCAGCCCTGCAACTTGCGAAATCTCCGCACCGTTCCGCCGCAGGATCCCGACCCTTTTAAGCGGATCGAGAATTTCCTCTTCCACCGGCATCAAACCGGCGGGGACTGCCTGGAAATGGAGGTGGTCCGGGGCAGAAGCGCCGGAGCTCGGTCCATTGTAGAGAATGGTTGTCCGGGAACCGAAGTCCGCCGCAAGCCGCAGGAAGATACCGATGTGATCCACAAGCGACTGGGGTAAATGGCGGACGTGGGCAACCGTCCAATGCGTCGGAAAAATCGGCGCGGGATTGCAGAGGATGAGGTAGTCCTCCCGGTAGCGGATCGCCTGCTGTTCCGGGGGAAGATTATCAGCGCATAGGAAGCAGGGGCGCCGCCGGATCGATTCCGGATCAAGATCGGCCCCGCTGCTGATGATCCGTCCGGGGTTGAACTGCGCCTTCACACGCCAGCCGTTGCCGCCGATCTCCCGCAGGCGGACGGACTCCAGGGAGGCGCACCCCGCCGTCAGGGCGGGCCACTCTTTTTTCTGACTTGCGAGGAGGGCGTCGGCCAGATCGGCGAGGGGAACCCTTTCCCTCTCGCCGTCAAACACCGCAAAGCATCCCCGTTCCGCTCTTCCTATCATTTGTTCAATCGGCGTTTCCGCTCTTCCCTGATGGTTGGGGTTGAGAGGAGCTGATGATGATCGCTCCACATTTTCCAAAGCGTAGTTTCGAAATTCCGGGCAAACCTTTGGGCATCAAATAACGGTGACAACAAAACCCGTTCGCGCAATGTAGCGCGTCGTTTTGCAAGTTCCGACAAATCAGAAGCGAAAATCACCGCCTTTTCAATGTAACTTTCCCGGTCAACGGCAATCCAGTCATGCAAGCCTGCCGCCGAAAGTAAACTCGCGCCCTGTCTCGACAACAATGTATTACCCACCAACGTCAACGTCGGCACACCCATCCACAAGGCTTCACACGTTGTAGCGCCGCCGGGATAGGGGAACGTATCCAAAATCAAATCGACTTGCGAATGGGCGGCCAAATACTCATCGCGGGCGCTTGCACCGTGCATGCCGATTCGATGCGCACCAATGCCGAAATCCGTCAAACGCGCCTGAAGCCGTTCGGTAAACTGTTTGTCGTCCAGTTGTTTGCTGTGAAAACGCAACCTCGCCTCAGGTAACCGGGTCAAGACCGCTCCCCATACTTCCAACACGGAGTCCGTCACTTTGCATAAATTCTGAAAACAACCGAACGTAATGTATCCGTGTGTCAATGCGGGCGACGGGGCAACGGCAATCTCATGTTTGGGCACGGAATAACAGAGGCGCGTATCGGGCAAATAGAGGACCTTTTCGCTGAAATGCTCCCTGTTCTTTTCAGGTACGCCAATTTCATCCACCAGAATATAATCCATCTCCGTAACACCGGTGGTGGCGAAATAGCCCAGCCATGCGGCCTGCACCGGGGCCGGCTTCCATGCGAACAGGGGCAGGCGGTTATAGGCGGTATGACCGGAGAGATCGAGGAGCACATGGATGCCATCGGCGTGAATCATCCGGGCGGCGACCTCATCGCTCCGGCCTGACAACGGTTTCCAACCGGCAAAGCAAGGCTTCAGGCGGGCGGTGAGGTTGTCCTCCCCCGGATGGGTAGGATAGGCCATCAGTTCAACGCGGGCGGGATCAAAGTGGGTAATCAGATCTTCCAGAAAATAACCCACCGCGTGATTGCTCAGATCGCCGGAAACCAGACCCACACGCAGTCGTTCGGGCCGGGCTTCACATTGCCAGGACGAGAAAACGTATTCGGTCTTATCAGCTGCCAAATGACCATAACGGCGGGCCTCTTTCAGGCAATAGGAAGGAGTATAATGGTTGTCACAGTTCAATGTGAACAGCAGGTTGCTGTACACCTCGACGTAATCCGGCCTGATCGCGAGCGCCCGGCGATAAATGGCTTCGGCATCCTTGAGCCGGCCTTGCTCCCGGAGGATATTGCCCAGATTACTGTGCGCTTCCGCAAAATCCGGTTTGATCGCAAGCGCCCGGCCGTAGGCAGCTTCCGCTTCAGTGAGCCGGCCTTGCTCCTTGAGGGCATTGCCCAGGTTGATATACGCATCGGCGTAATCCGGCTTGATCGCAAGCGCCCGACGATAGTCGGCTTCGGCCTCCGTGAGCCGGCCCTGCTCCTGGAGAGTAATGCCCAGGTTATAATGCGCATCGGCGTAATCCGGCATGATCGCAAGCGCCCGCCGATATCCGGCTTCGGCGTCCGCAAACCGGCCCTGTTCTTTGAGGGCGTTGCCCAGGTTGTTGTATGCCTCGGCGTAATCCGGTTTGATCGCGAGCGCCCGCTGATAGCCGGCTTCAGCCTCCGTGAGCCGGCCCTGCCCCTGGAGGGTTACGCCCAGGTTGTTATACGCTTCGACGTAATTCGGTTTGATCGCAAGCGCCCGCCGATAGCTGATTTCAGCCTCCGCGAGCCGGCCCTGCTCATTGAGGGCATTGCCCAGATTGTTGTGCGCTTCAGCGTAATCCGGCTTGATCGCAAGCGCCCGGCGATAGCAGGCTTCCGCGTCCGTGAGCCGGCCCTGCTCCTTGAGGTTGGCGCCCAGGTTGTTATAGGCTTCCGCGTAATCCGGTTCGATCGCAAGCGCCCGCCGATAGCTGATTTCGGCCTCCATGAGCCGTCCCTGCTCCTGGAGGACTATGCCCAGGTTGCTGTATGCCTCGGCGTCTTGCGGCAAAAGTTCCACCGCCTTCATCATGGGCTCCAACGCTTTTACGCCGCTCCCCTGAAGTTTGAGCGCCGCTCCCAGCATCTTCCAGCCAAACCCGTTCTGAGGGAACCGTTCCGTCAGACGCCGCGAGAGAGCTTCTCCTTCGGCGTAACGTCCCTGGTTGAACAGGGCTGCCAGTGTGTTGATTTCATCTGAGAACGGACCCTCCAAACGCTCCGCCAGGGAGTCCGCGGCCCCTCCCCGCAATCCCCGCTGCCGGCCCTGCGCCAGCACATTCCGGGCAATCGCCGTTTGGCCGGCCTGAATCAGGGCGTCGATGTAACTGAGCCGGTATTGTTCCTGCTTCGGATTCACCTCCAGTGCCGCCTTGAAGTGGGGCAGAGCCGCGGCCGGCTGGCTCGCCTGCACCGCAAGGATACCCAGGTTATGATTCGCGTCCGGATGCCGCGGCTCCACCCGCAGAATGGCCCGGTAGAGGCGCTCGGCGTCCGCCAGTCGGCCGGCCCTGTGGTGAGCGATCGCCTGCTGCAGATATTGGTCCTGCGTCGGGGCGGGGTGTTGGTTCCGAGAATTCGTCATGGCATGCCGTTTGGGCAATGGTTGGGATCGAGACACGGTGCCCGCATGTTAAATATAACATTTCAGCGAGATGTCGCTGACTCATTACCCCTCTGGAGAAGTTCACGGGGTCTTTCGGTTTCCATATCATAATTATCGGCTGAAAAACATCGATGATCGTTATTGAAATATTTGTCGCATATTATATTTCGGCCGATTGTGATAAAAAGGCGCCTCATCTTTCTTATGAGGCATTTATGGGAAACGCATTGACCCAGCAAAAGGCAGTGGCAATACTGATCCTGATCAACACCGCGATCACCAATCTGCGTCTCTATCCCCCGACGAGCGCCATGATCAGCAACACCATCGACCGCCTCCATCAGGCGTTTTCCGCCATGTTCGACGAGGCGCCTTCACTGGTCTTCGCCGAATCGGAAAGAAATATCCTGATCTGCGGTGAGCCGCTGGGCACGGATGACCTGGAGCGCCCCCAGGTCAAATCCTTTCTGGAACTCATGCTGCTTTTTGAAATCAGGAGCATCAGTTTTGAAAAGGGGCTGGCGAAGGAAGAAATCCTCCGGCTGCTGCCGATTCTGTGTAAAAAACCGGAAACGGTCGCGGTCGAGGGCGGTCTGCAGAAAGAACTCGATGAGGCCCGTCTGCCCCATGTCCAACTCGGGAAGAAGATCTACATCGCCAAGGACGAAAATCAGCAGATTCTCGCCAGTCTCGATATCCGGGACGACGACATCGTCGCATATCTTTCGGGCAGCCATCCGGACCTGGATCTTGATCCGCAAAAAGTGAAAGAGATGGCGAAGGATCCGGAGTGGGCGACGCGGATCTTCCAGACCGGCATGACCCGGATCATGGAGCAGAAGGGGAAGCTGCCCGACGTCCAGCTCTCCACGAATCTCGTCCGAATGATCGGCATCCTCAACAGGATCGTCGGGCCGGACGACCAGGAGCGGATTGCACTTTTCATCGCGAAGGCCATCGCGAATTTGGACGCGGACCTGGCGAGTCTGGTCCTGACGCAGGATATAGGGGACCTCTTCGGCGGAAGCATCTTCCGGAGTGTCGTCGATCAGATGGATGGGGAAAAGTTTTCCGAAGTGATTGAAAAGGTCCGCTTACTGGAGAGCGATCCGAAGGGCGGCTCCTCCGTTTCCCCCAATGCCGGTGGAAAAACGACACCGGGCATATATGACCAATTAATGGCCTCTGAAAAAGGGAAGGACTTTCAGCGGAAACAGAAGGAACAGGAAACCCGGGAAGACGAAGAAAAGGAAAGCCAACTCCGGAGCATCGAGCTGGAGATCGCTCCCCTGCTGAAAGGGGATGAAAGCGCTTTGCTCAACAGGCCCCTGATGGCCTCTCTTCCCGAGATCTCCGCGCAACTCACGGCATATGGGGCAAGTCAGAAGGCGGATTCGCTGCTTGCGTGCGTGGTCCAAGGCCTGCTCAGCAAAAGTGAATCGGTCCGCGGCGAGGCCTCCGCGACGCTCGTTCGGATGATCGACCGCCTTGCACCTGAACGGCAAGGGGCAGTCGTTCTGGATAAGACCGAAATCTTTCTGAAGTGGATCCGGTTGGAGACGGCGGCGACATCCGCCTATGAAAAGATCGGCCGCCGGCTGAAAGATCAGGTGGAGGAGCAGATCCGCCAGGGGAAATTGGCCGACTGCATCCCCGTTCTGGATCTCTTCCATCGGATCGCGGTCGGCATACTGGAGAAAAACGATACCGCCCAGGCCATGGCGGCAGAGATCATCCGGGAACTGGCCTCTCCCGAAAATCGGGAGCTCCTGTTCCGCCATTTTTCACAGGGGGAGGGGAAAAACAAGGAAGTCGCAGGCCGCATCCTTGGGCGACTCGGTGAAAATGTCCTGAACCAACTGCTGGATATCCTGCGGGACCATGATGACAGCCAGGAAAGGGTCCGGATTCTGAATGTCCTTGCCGAAATCGGGAAACCGGCCATCCCCGTGATCCGGGGGCGGATCGACCCCGATGAATCCTGGTATTTTTTGAGAAACCTTGCCTATATCCTGGGTCGTATCCCGAGTGGGGCGACCGCGAGCGCCCTTCAGCCGCTGCTTCTGCACCGGGAGGAGAAGGTCCGGCAGGAGTCCATGAAAAGTCTTTCCCGCGCGGGGGGAGACGAACGGGGTCCGGTGCTCTTGTCGATGCTTCCGAAGGTGGACGATATGTTCAAACTCGATGTCGTCGAGATGCTGGGCAGTGTGAAGTATGCGGGTGCGGTTCTTTCCCTCGTGGAGATACTCGGAACCAGGCCCCTGATCCCTCCTGCAATCCGGATCGATCTGGAGGAGAGGATCTGCGCCGCCCTGGGGAAGATCGGATCTCCGGAAGCCGTTCCCGTTCTGACGGAAATCTGCAAGACGAAAGGGCTCCTCAAACGGAGCGTCTATCCGGACAAGGTCCGGAAAGCGGCTTCCCTCGCCCTCACCTCAATCGGGAATGGCCGGTGAGGTCGGCAAGCCGTCCTTAATCGCCGAAACTGATCCCCATATCGCGGGCGGTCAGGATTGAGTCGGAATCCAGCGGCACTGATTTCATCTTCTCGACGGCCTCCGCCAGCGGCACGGCCTCCATCGTCGGTGGGCAAGCCGCGACCATCACGTTTCGCTTGCCTTCCGCAATGAAACGGACCGCCGCGGCGCCGAAGCGCAGGGCCAGGAGGCGGTCGAAGGTGGTCGGGGAACCGCCACGCTGCAAGTGCCCCAAGACCAGGGAGCGCGTGTCCTTTCCCGTGCGTTGATGAATTTCCCGGGCCACCCATTCGCCGATGCCGCCCAGCAGCACCTCCTGACGGCCCTCTTCCACGTTTTCCTTGCGGACCAGTTCACCCCCCTCGGCCTTGGCCCCTTCCGCCACCACGACAATCCCATAGTCCTTGCCGTGCAACTCATTGTCCGTGATCTTCTTGCAGACGCTGTCGATCTTGAACGGAATCTCCGGAATCAGTATCGCGTCCGCCGAGCCGGAGATGCCGCTGTTGAGGGCGATCCAGCCCGCATACCGTCCCATCACCTCGACCACCATCACCCTCTCATGCGCGCTGGCGGTGGAGTGCAGTTTATCGATGGCCTCGGTCGACGTGGTTACCGCCGTATCGAACCCGAAGGTGATGACCGTACTGGCGAGATCGTTGTCGATCGTCTTGGGCACGCCCACCACGGGTATTCCCATCTGGGCGAAACGGTTGGCAAGGCGCAGGGAGCCGTCGCCGCCGACGGCGATCAGAACATCCAGACCCAGGCGCTTGAAGTTGGACACGATCTTCGCGGAGACATCCCGGACCTCGACATCGCCTACGGCGTTTTTGACGGGCATGTTGAAAGGATCCCCCTTGTTCGTCGTACCGAGGATCGTTCCTCCCAGCGAAACGATGCCCGCCACCTTCTCGGGGGTCAGCCTGATGATCTCATCGGTATCGAACAATCCCTTATAACCGGTGCGGATGCCGTAAACCTCCCAGCCGCGGCGGTCGGCCGCCATCGTCACGGCATAGATAACGGCGTTGAGACCGGGCGCATCTCCGCCGCCGGTGTTGATCGCGATCCTCAAACGCTCATTCATTGTAGCCCCCATTATTTCGTAGAGGAGATTTGAAAAACGCTGTTATCGAAAAAAGCCGTTGAATCTAAAACCCCGTGCCGCTTCATTCCAAAGCCTTGCCGGTTTGATAATTATAAAGGCGTTGCTTCCGACGGCAAGAATATAGGGAGCGTGTTTCTCTTTGTCAACGGATTTTATTCCGAAATTCCGATTGACACATACGACCTTTTTGGGTACATTTCTGCCGGTATCGAACGAGATTTTTCAAACGGATCCTATTAAAGCAGCCTTGATTTTTCTTATCGTAAGGGCGCTTT
>JAHFBU010000067.1 GCA_023249795.1 Syntrophaceae bacterium | reverse complement strand
AAACGGGGCGTGTCTTTCCCAAACATATCCGTTAGGCGGCTATGTCCGAACAGACCCTGTCCTTTCCGTTCTTTTTACCCTGGTACATGAGCTGGTCCGCCCGCTGAACGAAGGCCTTCATCTCTTCCCGCGGTTTGAACTGCGTAAGCCCGATGCTCACCGTCATATGGATCTCCTGACCCGGCGCCGGGGAGAAGGATTCCCCGCTGAACTGTGTTCGGATTCTTTCCGCGATGATGGCGCCGTCCGAGCAGGTCGTCATGGGCAGGAGAACGGTGAACTCTTCTCCTCCGTACCGGTAGGCGGAGTCCGTCTGGCGGAGGCAGCCCTTTGTGACTTGGCCGAGCTGCCTGAGAACCCGGTCCCCCTCAATATGGCCGCAGGTATCGTTGAACCGCTTAAAATCGTCAATATCGAAAAGCAGAAGGGTCAGGGGCTGTCCGTAGCGGCCCGCGCGATCGACCTCCATTCTGAGCTGATGGTAAAAATGGCGGGCATTGTAAAGCTGGGTGAGTTCATCGACGATGCTGAGTTCCCGGTATCTCTCTTCACTCTCCCGCAACTCCTTGATCGCTCTCTCCCTTTGGGCCTCCGCCCGCTTGATGGGATCGGTGATGACGAAGCTCAGCCGGATGCCGAAGGCAATCGCCAGGAGAACGCCTCCCGCGATGATGCCCGTTAGAATCAGTCGGGATGTTTTATAGAGCGCGGCGGCTTTTTCCGAAAGGGTTCTTGCACTTTCCTCCTTCATCCGGGTAAGTTCTTCCAGCGCGTCGGTCACGGCATTGATCTTTTCTCTCGCCGGTCCCAGTGCAAGTTCGATCGATGGTCTGCCCTTGTTCGTCTTTTCGATTGAAGCAAGATAAGCGACCTGGTTTGAGACCGCGCTGTACTCCCCCCAGGCGCTATCCAGTCTGGAAAGGACGGTCCTCTCCCTGTCCGTTTCCAGAAGGGATGCGGCGTCCCTGATATTGGCCAGGTAAAGCGCTTCGTTGGTGTTGCGAATTTTTATATACCGGAATTTGTCTTTTCTCGTGAGTGCCAGCATGGCGTTCTTCTCGGCACGCGCAATGCAGATCAGATTGACGTAGGCTTCCTTGATGTATGAAACACTGAGCAGTTCTTTCCGGTATATCTGAGTCGACATCCGGTTGATCTCGGCCATATCCGTCAGCCCGATAATGCCTACAAGGAGGGCAAACATGGAGATGCCTACAACAATCCCCATGATCTTCACTTCGATCCTCACGTCCGTAAAATATCGGAGCCGCTCGCGCAACTTGTTTATGCGCATGTTTTGGTTTTTCCACTTTGTGGGGCCGTGACGGCGAGGTTATCCCGATGGATCACCTCGTCGTAGTCCTTGAAGCCAAGGACCGACTCAATCTGCGAACTCTTCAGCCCCATAATCTTTCGAATATCGTCGGCGCAGAAGTTGACCAACCCTTTGGCGATTGCATTTCCCGCCGCATCCACGCAGGTCACCGGATCTCCAAGGACGAAATCCCCCTCGACTTGCGTCACCCCGGAAGGCAACAGACTCTTGCCGTCATGGACGAGGGCCTGTTTCGCCCCGTCATCGATCAGGAGGCGGCCCCGGGAACGCAGCGTAAAGGCGATCCAGTATTTTCGGCTGTTCAGATGCTCAGCCGGCGGGAGGAAGAGGGTGCCCGTCTCCTTCCCGTCCATGATCTCCTGGAGGACGCCGGGATGCCGGCCGGGGGCAATGATGTAGGGGATACCCGATGCGATGACCTTTTTGGCGGCCAGAACCTTGCTCTTCATGCCGCCCATGCCGACGGGGGTGGCTTCTTCAGTTGCCGCGGCCTCGATCTCCGGGGTGATTTCAGTGACAAGGGGGATGAATTTCGCCTTCTTGGATTCGGCAGGGTTCCTGTCGTAGAGCCCTTCAGTGCTCGTCAGGTTGACGACAAGGTGCGCCTCGACGATGTTGGCGACCATCGCGGCCAAATGGTCGTTGTCGCCGAATTTGATCTCATCGACGGCCACCGTGTCGTTTTCGTTGATGATCGTAATCACCCCCCAATCCATGAGGGTGAAGAGGGTATTGCGGATGTTGAGAAAGCGCTTGCGGTCGGTGATGTCGCTCATTGTGAGGAGGACCTGCCCGACGTAGATGCCGTGTTTTCCGAAGGCGTTCGAGTAAACCCGCATCAATCGTCCCTGGCCGACGGCCGCCGCGGCCTGCTTCTGGGGGATGCTCTTGAGTCTTCCTTTGATTCCCATCCGGTGCTTGCCGGAGGCAATGGCGCCGGAGCTGACAAGGACGACCTGGTAGCCTCGCTCTCGCAGGGCCGCGATGTCGTTGACCAGTTGCTCGATGATGTTGAGGTCGAGCCCCTCCTCGCCCGTCAGCACGGCGCTGCCGACCTTGACGAGGATCCTTCGGACGTTCTCGATCTTCCCTTTTCGTGTCATTATGGTCTTTCCTCAGCCACTCCTGCCTCGCCTTGTTCATCCGCCGGATGAAGACGCGGGGGGATCAGGGCGATGAGCTCCCGAAGCGCTTCCGAAACACCCTCTCCCGTTGCTGCCGAAAAAGCGATTAGCTTTATTCCTTTTTTTGCGAAGATGTCAACGGCATCCTTCCACCGCTCCCGACTCACGGGGAGATCGAGTTTGCTGATGGCTACGACCTGCCGTTTATTGCGCATATCGGGGCTGAAGAGTTCCAACTCCCGGTTGATCAGTTCGTAGTCATGCCAGGCGCCCTCGTGGGATTCCGGCGAGACATCAATGATGTGAAGCAGAACGGAGGTCCGCTCGATGTGGCGCAGGAACCGCATTCCCATCCCTGTTCCATCGTGCGCCCCCTCGATCAGCCCCGGGATGTCGGCGATGACGAAAGATTCATGCTCTCCGTATTGGACGACGCCGAGATGGGGGACAAGCGTTGTGAAGGGATAGTCCGCGATCTTGGGACGGGCGGCGGAAACGTGGGAGATGAAGGTCGATTTTCCGACGTTCGGGAGCCCGACGATTCCCACATCGGCCAGGAGCTTGAGTTCGAGTGTAATCCAGCGTTCCTCGCCCGGTATGCCGGGCTGGGCGAAACGCGGGGTTTGATGGGTGGCCGTCTTGAACCTCGTGTTGCCGCGTCCGCCCATACCGCCCTTGGCGACCGTGAAGGAGGCGCCATCGGCGGCCAGATCGGCAAGAAGCTCTCCCGTTTCCACGTCCCGGACAACCGTACCCACCGGGACGATGATCTCCACGTTCTCGGAGTCCTTCCCCGTTCGCTTGCTCCCCTCGCCGTGGCCGCCATTCTTGGCCACGTGGTGCTGGCGGAACTTGAGGTCGAGGAGGGTGCGTCGGCTCAGCGAGGCACGGATAATGACGTTCCCCCCGTGGCCGCCGTCGCCGCCGTCCGGTCCCCCGCGGGGGACGAACTTTTCCCGCCGGAAACTGACACAACCGCGCCCGCCGTCGCCCGCTTTGACGTAAATCTTCGCCTCGTCGATGAATTTCATGAGAATGGCCTATGTCTTTTCGTACGGAAGAAGTGGAGGACCAAAGATGTTATCAGGTTGCCGCGGGAGAGGATCCGTTGAGCCCTTATCCTGACAGAGTAAAGAGGCCAACCGGCGGCTGCACTGTCCGCCGGCCCATCACCGCAGCGATGGGCTGTTTGGAGGATGTTGATTAGGAGAAGGTTGCCTCTTCCTTTTGAAGACCTGTGCGCTATATCTTGCGCACATCCGCTGCGGCCTGGCCTTTCTGATCCTGCTTGATTTCGAACTCGACCTGGTCTCCTTCAGCCAGACTGCGGAACCCCTCCGCGGCGATGGCGGAATGATGAACAAACAGGTCATCTCCCGAGGTCCGGGAGATGAAGCCGTATCCCTTTTTATTGTTGAACCACTTGACTACCCCGGTTTCACGTCCATTCTCGCCCATTTTCCCGTTCTCCCCCCTATGTGAAAAACAGAAAAGATGCCTATGCTGCGGCGTAGACGCTGATCTTCTTTCGCTTCTTATCAAGCCGCTCAAATTTCACGAAACCGTCGATCTTTGAATAGATGGTATAGTCCTTCCCCAGTCCGACGTTGATGCCGGGATGGAATACGGTGCCGACCTGGCGGACGATAATGGAACCGGCGCTGATCTTCTCGCCGCCGAACGCCTTGACGCCCCGTCGCTGGGAGTTGCTGTCCCTTCCATTCCGGGAGCTTCCCTGTCCCTTCTTGTGTGCCATACTGCCCTCCGCTTACAGGGAAATTTCCCTGATCTTCATACTGGTCAACTGCTGGCGGTGACCGGTTTTCTTGTGGTAGCCCTTCCGTTTTTTTGTCTTGTAAACGATAATTTTGTCGCCTTGGGTCTGGCGGAGGATTTCGCCGACCACCTTCGCCCCTTCGACGACGGGTCTGCCGATCCGGATGTCGCCCTCTTTCTCGACCATCAGAACCTGGTCGAAAACAATCGCCTCTCCCTTGTCGCCGCTGATCTTCTCGATGGCGATTACATCTCCAACGGAGACCCTGTGCTGCTTACCGCCCGTTTTAATGACTGCGTACATGGTTTATTTCCCTCTTGAAAAATTTGAACGCGCACCATACCGAAAACAAAGTGCATTTGTCAACTAAATTTATGAGACCGAAAATTTATGAACATTCCCGGGAAAAAATCTCCCGGTCGGCGGGTCCTGCGAAATCGGCCGGACGGGTGGCCGTCTTGACAATGCGGACCCCACCGGCCGCCGCGGGAGAAAAGCCGAATAACGAAGTCAGAAGTTCGATGGGGCGGACCGTACCCTCCGGGCCGAAATGAGCGGAAAGTATGATCCGACGGGAAGGCCGGTCCAAAGAGAGGTCCGCAACGAGGGGGCGGATATCCTTGATGGCCGTCTTTTCCTTCGTCTTGCGGTGGACCGGAAAGCTCTCGACGCGAAGAAAGCGCTGAATGTCGGCTTCAAACCGGTCCAGATCCTCCTCGCCGCTTTCCTCCGGCAGCATGATGTCATAAACGAATCCCTTGACCAGCTCCGCAAGGGAGAAATCGTGTGGCGGGAGTTCACGCATCGCCGTGACGGCGACACCGGACGGCAGACCGGCATTGATCCGGGCCGTCAATGTTTTTAGTTCCACTCCGGGGTCCTCAATGCGGATGTCCACGAATTCGCCCCGGCTCTCCATGCCGACAGCCGTTGCCCCGGCAAAAGAGATCCGTGGATGGGGATGAAACCCCTGCGAATAGACGAAGAAGATCCCGCTCAGGATCATTGCCCGGCTGAGGGCTGAGGAGAGTTCCATGTGGGAGAGAAACCGTGCCGGACCCAGCTTCGTGAACCGAAGGCGGAAGGCCCTCTCCGTCCCCTCGGCCTCTCCCCGGTCGGCAAAGGTGGA
Source organism: Syntrophaceae bacterium (assembly GCA_023249795.1). GTDB lineage: Bacteria > Desulfobacterota > Syntrophia > Syntrophales > UBA5619 > UBA5619. The sequence goes on along the minus strand of JAHFBU010000067.1, from coordinate 2,824 downwards.
AACGACGGTCCCGACGGGCGCGTCCGCGGAGGCGGTCACGACCCTGATGATCTTGTGGTCGCAGACGCCGCAGTTGCTGCACGCTCCGGTTCTGCAGTCCGGCGTCGCCTTGCCTGTTTCCGCTTTTTCGGCCTCGGCCAGCAGAAAATCCCTGCGGACGCCGCAATCGATCCGCTCCCAGGGAAAGATTTCCGAATGGGGGCGCTCGCGCAGGCATGCCCCGGCGTCGATTCCCGTCCGTCGGAGCGCCTCTTCCCAGAGGTCGAAACGGAAGTGGTCGCTCCATCCGTCGAAACGGCAGCCGAGGCGGTAGGCCGTCTCAATCAGATCGCCGGTTTCCTCCCCCCCGCGGGAGAAGATCCCCTCGAGAAGGCTCATCCGGGCGTCATGCCATTTGACGTTGATGTTCCGGTTCTTCAGGCGCCTCTTGAAAAACTCCTGCCGGTCAACGATCTCCGCGATTCCGATCTGGCGCTGCCACTGGAAGGGGGTGTGGGCCTTGGGAACGAAGGTTGAAAGGCTGACCGTGACCTGACCCCGGTTCTTCGCCGTCCGCAAAACCCGGTGGGCAAGCTCGGCGATCCCCTCCAGGTCTTCCTCCCGCTCGCCGGGAAGGCCGAGCATGAAGTAGAGTTTCACCGCCCTCCAGCCGGCCGCGAAAACCCGCTCCGTCGTGGTGAGGAGCTCCTCTTCGGTATTTCCCTTGTTGATCACGTCGCGGAGGCGTTGCGTCCCCGCCTCGGGGGCGAGCGTAAAGCTCGTCTTCCTTACCCGCCGGACCCCTTCGATCAACTTTGGGGTGAGGGTTTCGGCGCGAAGCGAAGGAAGCGCAAGGGCGACGCGGCGGGAGTAATAGCGGTCCATGAGCGTCGTGAGCAGGGGTTCGATCCGGGAATAGTCGCCGGAACTCAGGGAGAGGAGAGAGATCTCGTCGTGCCCCGTTGTCCGAAGCATTGCCTCGGCCATCTCCTCGAGGAGGGCGGGGGTCCGTTCGCGGACCGGTCGCCAGATCATGCCCGCCTGGCAGAAGCGGCAACCTCGCGTGCAGCCCCTGGCGATCTCCAGGGTCACGCGGTCGTGGATGGTCTTCATCAGGGGCACGACGGGGCAGAGAGGTTGGCGCCAGTCGTCCAGATCGGTGACGATCCGCTTTCCGATTCTTTCATGGCCCGTATGGATGGCCGGAACAAATACCCCGCGAAGCGCGGCAAGGGCCTCAAGCTGTTCTCTTCTTTTCCCGCCGCGGTTCCGAACGGCCATGACGGCGTCTGCGATTTCCGTGATCACCTCTTCACCCTCGCCGATGGCAAAGGCATCGATGAAGGTGCTCATCGGGGCGGGGTTGAAGGCGGAAGAGCCGCCGGCGATGATCAGGGGATGCGTCTCGTCCCGCTCTTCGCGGCGAAGCGGAATCCTGCCGAGATCGAGCATCGTGAGGACGTTCGTGTAGGAGAGTTCGTATTGAAGGGAGAAGCCGACGATATCGAAGGTATGAAGCGGCCTCTGCGACTCCAGCGAGCAGAGGGGCAGTCCGCGGCGGCGCAGCTCCCCCTCCATGTCCGGCCAGGGGGCATAGCAGCGCTCGCAGGCGACCTCCGTCATGCCGTTCAGAACGGCGTAGAGGATCTGGAGCCCGAGGTGGGACATCCCGACCTCATAGGTGTCGGGGAAGGCGAGGGCGAAACGGAGACGGCAGCCCTCCGGGTCCTTTCGGACCGAATTGACCTCGCCGCCGGTATAGCGGCTGGGTCGTTCAACGGCGATAAGGAGTTCGCCTGGGATCGTTACGGACGAATCGGTCATGCGTCATTCTCTTTCAGGAATTCCCGGTATCGGCAGGGAGTGGTCTCGATTTTCACGGCCTCATTAGCACCTTTATTCCGGATCTGCAATCTGGATTGCCTTGTTTTTCGTTGACAGGTCGTCCGGCGTCGTTTAGGGTGCGCTACGGTGACGGTAGCTTCGGGGCGAGGGCGGCAGGTCCGATGCAAGGTAAGTCGGACGACCCGTCGGATGGGGTTGGAGAATGACAGAGGCGGTGGCAGAGGTTCTTTTTCCAAAAGAGGTCATCGCCCGGAGGGTCAGGGAGCTCGCCGGACAGATCTCCCGGGATTATGAAGGAAGGGAACCGCTGATCGTCGGCATCCTCAACGGCGCCTTTATCTTCATGGCCGATCTGATTCGCGCGCTCGATGTTCCGTGCAGGGTCGATTTTGTCCGGCTGGCCAGCTATGGCTCGGAATCCGTCAGTTCGGGAGCGATCCGGATCGGCAAGGATCTGGAGACGCCGATTGCGGGACGCGATGTTCTCATCGTCGAGGATATCGTCGATACCGGCCTCACCCTTTCGCGCCTGGTGGAGGTTCTGCGGGAGCGGCAGCCGGCCTCGCTCAGGGTCTGTGTTTTTCTCGACAAGCCGGAGAGGCGACGGATCCCGTTCACGGCGGATTATGTGGGCTTTGTAATTCCCGACCGCTTCGTGGTCGGATATGGGCTCGATTTTGACGAGAAGTATCGTTTTCTTCCGGATGTATATGTACTTGGGAGATCGTCTTAAGAGGGAGGGCGTATGATCATCCAGTGTCGGAAGTGTGAGACGCGGTTCCGTTTTGACGAAAACATGATGGAAGAAGATGGCGCCTGGGTGCGGTGCGGCCGTTGCCAGCATGTTTTCTTTCAGGAGCGGCCCCTCGGCGATCTCTCCGCGGCGGAATTGGAAACCCCCTCCGTCAGGATCAGCGATGTTGGAAGGATGCCGGACGGTCGCTTTCCGGCCGTCGAGGAGGGTCGGATTCCGACCGAGGTGAAGGTGGAAATCCCTCTC
>JAHFBU010000066.1 GCA_023249795.1 Syntrophaceae bacterium | reverse complement strand
CCCCGGCCCCGGTCGGGGACCGGTTGAAGATCCAGAAGCTCGACCGTCGAAAGGCGTTCCTGAATCCGGAGCTCCGCCTTGCTTATGACCCTGATCTCTTTCTTTTTCGCTTTCATGATATCCGGGAGGGTGGCACACCGCGGACGGTTCAACCCCCTGGCAGCGCCTATGATACAGGGGATGGAGATCTCGATCACCTCGCGCAAATCCCCCTCCACTTCCCGCTCGACGGTGACCCTGTCTCCGGACATGGAAAAGGCCACCACATTCACCACCGCCGGCATATCAAAAAGGGCGGCGAGACGATAGGGAGTCTGCATCCCTTCCGTGTCGATCGATTGTTTGCCGGTAAAGATAAGCGAGGGGGGGCCGTCCATATCGATGGCCTGTTTGAGCAGACGGCTTGTCTCGATGCTGTCCGTAAAATAGCGGTCCGTCCTGACCAGAATCCCCCGATCCGCGCCCATGGCCAGAGCGGAACGCAGCGTCACGGCAGCGGACTCCTTGCCGACCGTGACCGCTACGACCTCGGAGTCGCCGCCCTCCTTTTCCCTGATCCGGAGGGCCTGTTCGAGGGCATATTCATCATAGGGATTAACGATAAACCTGACGGTTTCATCGAAATCCGTCCCGCCCAGGGGCCTGATGTTGGCCGCGGTGTCGGGAACATGCTTTACGCACACGTAAATCCGCATGGCCGTATCCATTGCAGTCTGGGGACACGTTCCGATCCCCGCTGGCTTCTTCTGTTCCGGGGACATGATGCGATTCCTTCGGACTTCCGCATCACGTCCCCGACGTTCCGATTCCTTCGGACTTCCGGAACATGTCCCCGACACCTTCAGGAAGCGATTTTGACTTATTTAGCGCTTGCCAAAATAGTTCCGGATAAAGCGGACGAAACGCTCGTTTTCCTCATTGACCCCCGGTGTCACCCGGAAATAGCCGTTCCTTCCGTGGATCGTCGGGATACTCTTCAGGAAGAGGTGCTCCGTCTCCAGCGCCGCCGCCAGGATCTCGGCCGTGGTCTTGCCGGTCATCGTGGCATCGACAAGCATGTAGTTGCCGTGCGCCGGGAAGGGCTTCAGCCCCGCCTGGAGCAGCTCCTCGGTGAAGATATCCATCCAGCGGTTGTTGTGCTTGACCTTCGCTACAACCTCCTCCGGGTTGTCCAGGATCGCCTCCGCGGCCGCCATGGCCATCAGGCTTACGTTCCAGGGGAGGAACATGGTGTTGAAGGCCTTGACCATCTCCTCCGTTCCCACCACATAACCGAAGCGGATTCCGGCGAAGCCGTAGGCCTTGGAGAACGTATGGGAAAGAAAGACCTGCGGGTATTTCTTCAGCAGGAAGTCTTTGGACGGGATCTCGGGATGGTAGTCCAGATAGGCTTCGTCGACGCACAGGGGGATCCCCGTTTCGCAGAAACGGATCAGGTCGGCATCATCGATGAAGATCCCCGTCGGGTTGTTCGGATTGATGATGAGGATCAGCTTGGTCCTGGGGGTGATCGCTCCAAGCATCGCATCCACGTCGTACTGGAGATCCTCCTTGCGCAGTGCAATGGAAACCACCTTCCCGCCGACCAGTTCCGCCCGCGGCGGAAAGAGCCCGAAGGTCGGATTGGAAACGATGAATTCGTCGCCCGGCTGCAGAAAGATCCGCATCATGCAGTCGATGATCTCCGACGAGCCGTTGCACAGGCCGATATTATCCGGCCCCACGTTATGCAGCTTCGCCAATTTGGTCCGCAGCCGCAGCATGCTATCGGGATAGCGGTTTCCCTTGGACAGGATATCCGTAACCGCCTTGATGACCTTCTCTGAAGGCGGAACGGGGTTTTCATTGAGCATCAGGCGGCCGTAATCCGGATTTGCCCATGCCTTGTCCAGGATGGCGGTGTTGTATTCCCGTGCGGTAAACAACCAGGGGACAAAATAGTCTTTCAGTTCTTTCATTTCATTCCTTCCTTTCTTTCTGCGTTGCGGGGTTCCGGGGACATGATGCGATCCCTGCGGGCTTCCGCATCACGTCCCCGTGATGTGGCTTGTCCGGGGTTCCGGGGAGATGATGCGATCCCTGCGGGCTTCCGCATCACGTCCCCGTGTGGCTTGGGGACACGTACCGATCCGCTGCGCGGCTTCCGGTACATGTCCCCAAACCTCTTCGTTATTGATGCGGGAAATCCGCGATGCACTTCCCGGCAAATTCGACCATCTCATCCGTCGCTTTCGAAAACTGCTGTGCCGTCTTGATCAGCGACGGATGGCTGTTGTATTCATCCCGCGTATAGCCGTCTTCCGCGTAGGCCCGTTCGAAATAGGGGATCTGAAGGAGCCTGTCGAGCACCTCCTTCGGGATATCCCGATCGATACGGCCTTTTTCAAAAGAGATCTTTTCCTGCCCCTCAAAATGGATGACCTCATCGATGAATGAAGGCGGACAGGTGACCACGACGTCCGCCCCCGCCTTCTCTTCAAGATGCCATATCCGCTGAACGCCATCCACCATCGGTCCGACCCGGAGGGAACAGGAGAGCAGCTTGCTCGGATAGTTGCCGCTTTTGAGAAGCCGATAGGCCTTTTTGAAAATGGCCAGCTCCGCCAGACGCACATCCCCCTCGGAAAGCTCGATCCCCTTTTCCTTGCCGAAATTTCGTAAACCACCCAGATCGCCGTATCGGGCCTCCATGTGGGTGATGACGGACCGCCAGCGGGAGAGATCCACGTTGTTGCTCCTGGCCTTCTCCAGCCCCCGCTTCACCGATTCCGCGCAGTCCATCAGTTGCGGCAGAACGAAGGTCAAGGTGTTATTGGTGGCAATCCCCCGGGAGGTAAGGATCTCGATGACCTCATACCCCTCCCCCGTGCCCGGCACCTTGACCATGACATTGGGATTGATGGCGGCAAGCTCCTCCGCTTGTTTCAGCATGGCCTCCTTGTCAAAGGATTTTCGCGGATCCACCTGGCCGGAAAGGTAACCCTCACGATGGTTCGATTCCGTAAACAGCGGCATGAACATGTCCGAACCCCGTTTGACCACCTCCTTATAGATCATCCAGAAGAGGGACTCCTTGTCAATTCCCGGGTTTTTGCGGATCATGCCGAAGGTGACCTCTTTCCAATCCGGCTCGTCATCCTGGATTGCCTGCAGGGACAATGCAGGGTTCGTCGTTACACCGCGAAAGAGCCACGACTCCGGCATTGGACTGCCGTACATCCGCGCGAATTGTCGCTTCAACGTTTCGCGGTTCCCCTCTTGCTCCCTGGCAAGCAGCTTCTGGCACCAGTTATCGAAGATTACAGGTGATGAATCCCACCAGATCTCCATGCCGGGACTCGCCTGCACCAGTTTTTCAAGCAGGTTATACTCGTTCATTTTTCCCCCTATTGAACTTTGGTTTGGATAAGCTGTTTAGATGTATGTACAACATGTCCGCGCTTTATGCAAATTCAATCCGGATGAGCCGTGCCCTCCTTAATATGATAGCGCCCGAGCTCAACCTCAAAGACGTACTTGTCCCCCCGGTAGTAGGAATGCAGCAGCTCCACGGGGATATTGTTTTCGTTATAGGTCACGCTTTCCATGAAGAAGGCCGCCGTATTTACGGGAACCTTCAAATAGGCCGCAATGCGGCCTTTGAGATTCACCGCGCGGATTGTTTGATCCGACCGGGCAAGGGTGATTTTGAAGCTCTCGTCGATGAGCTGATACATGGAACCGGTCAGATCCATATCGAGAATATCCTTGAAGGTCGCGTACGGCAGGTAGCTCTCCTCATAGATGAAGGGGACATCGTTGCCCGTCCGGAGGCGGCGGATGGCCACCACCTTGCCGCCCGGCCCCAGTATCAGCTTTTTGACGACCCTGTCTTTCGCTTCCTCAACACCCTTCTTGATTATCCTTGTCTTCTCCTTGATCCCGAGTTGTTGAAGATCGGCGCTGAAGCTCGAAATCCTTTTGAGCTTGTGCGTGACGGCCAGGGGGGCATCCGCACAGACAAAGGTGCCCCGTCCCTTCTCTTTGCGGAGCACTCCCGCCGCCGTCAATTCCGAAATGGCCTGCCTCAATGTATGCCGGTTCACCTGGCAGATCCGGGTCAGTTCCACTTCCGTCGGCAGATTGGCGCCCTTCTCATACCGCCCCGTTTGGATAAGATCCTTGATCCAGGTGGCGATCTGGAGATACTTCGGGATGGGATTATTCGGATCGATGATCTTCATATGCAACGACTCCGTTTACTTTGAAGAACTCATGCCCGAAAGCCCGGAACTGCCGGTGGTCAGCCGCATGATCAACAAAAAAATTCCGACAATCAAAACGACGACGGTGCACATGGCATTGGCGCTCGCCGTACGGCCGTCCACATCCAGGAAGATGATCTCGATAGCGGCCAGTTTGATCTGCGCCGAAACCAGGAACAAAACGGCGCTGATCGTGGTCATGGCCCTCATGAAAAAGAAGGTGGTCGTGGAGAGAAAGGCCACCTTGGAGAGCGGAAACACAATCTTGGTAAAGGTGGTCACCGGTCCTGCGCCCAGACTGACCGCCGCCTCCTCGACCGACTTGTCGATCTGTTTGAGATTCGCCGTTCCGGAGAGAACCCCCAGGGTGAAGTTGGCGATCACGACGTTGATGATGATAATCCAGATGGTTCCGTAAATCAGAAAATAGGGCTTGTTGAAGGCCAGCACGTATCCCAGGCCCAGCACGACCCCGGGTATGGCCGCCGGCAAAACCGACAGGGCGTAGAGAAGCTGCTCGCCCCGGGGCTTCTTCTTTTCGATGATGTATGCGGCGACCAGCGTCATGGAAGCCCCGACCACGGCCACCACCAGGGATACCAGCAGACTGGTCCAGATCGGGGCGTACTTGATCGCGATCATGTCGCGTAACGATCCGGGCTCCAGCACTCTGTTCCAGAAGGCTGTCCAGATTGGAACGCTCGCCCCGAGGGACGGGAAGTCGAAGTGTTTGAGGGTCAGCGAAAAATCGTAAGGCCATGTTTTGACGAAAGAGCCCAGGAAGACCGTGACAAAGACCAGCAGGATGCAGGAGCAAATAAAAACCGAGTATGCGGTGAACGCCCATTTCTTCAGCGGCCGGGAAGGCTGGATGAATGGACGGGCCTGGCCGCTGATCATCGCGTAGCTCTTCCGGGTCAGGTAGTAATTGATCGCGAAGGCCGTGATGGAGGGGATCAGGAGGATCACGCTGATGGTCGCCCCCAGATCGAACCTCTGCATCCCGAAGACCTTGTTTACGATCTCCGTCGCCAGAACCGAATAATCCCCGCCGATCACGACCGGGATACCGAAATCGGTGATGGTCAGATTGAAGGTGAGTGCCGCGGCGCTGGCGATTCCATATTTCGCTGAAGGCAGGGTCACCTTGAAGAAGGTTTTCAGTGCGCTGGCCCCCAGGCTCTGAGCGGCCTCGTCGAGACGCGTGTCCACGGCGGAGAGGGTGGTATAAAGAATAAAAAGTGCGTTCGGAAAACAGTAGAGAATCTCTCCCACGATGATGCCCGTGGCGCCGTAGATATTCCAACTCGTGTCGAGAAGGTAGCGGGTAATGACGCCGTTGCGACCGAACAGCAGAATGAGCGCCAGCGCCTGAATGATGGTCGGCGCAATGAGGGGAAGCGTGGACACCATGTAGAAAAATCCCTTCCCCGGTAAGGTGGTTCGGGTAAGACCGTATGCAAACAGGAAGGCCAGCACCGTGGTGATGACCATGGTGACCAGGGATACGAACATGCTGTTGTAGAAGGAACGAAAGATCCGGGGTTCCGAAAAATATTCCAGATAGTTTTGCAAGGTGAAAAAGCCGTCCTTGAGGAAACTCAATCTGCAGATGACCACCACCGGATAGAGCAGAAAAAAGACCAGAATCACCAGCAGAAACGCGGTAATCAGGCCGGTGAAGATGTTGTCGGCGCTGAACCACGTGGAGAATGGCTTTCGGGAAGGTTCGATGGGCTTCATGTTTTCCCCTCCCCTTCGGCAAATACCAGGAATGCCTCGGGAGGAAAATAGAGGAAGATCTCGTTCCCCCGCTTCAAAGAGCGCTGTTCGAACTCCTTCTCGTTGATGTCCGCGATGATCTCGTCGCCGTCAATCTCAATCAGAAGTCTCACGGCGGCGCCCTGAAAAACAACCACTTCAATCCGGCCGGGAACGAGGTTCAAGGGTTCGTCAACCGCGGAGGGCTCCCCTTTCTTGAACACCTCCACATGTTCCGGCCGGATACTCAGGGAAACCGCCTCGTTTATCCCGGAGCCGTTCTGCGCTATTTTGATCTTCCGCTTGCCGAGGTCAACAATATCATCGGTCCGACGACCCTCGAAGAAATTGGAGGTTCCCACGAAATCGGCGACAAAACGGCACGACGGGTTTTTATAGATCTCAATGGGACGACCCACCTGCCGGAATTGTCCCCCTTCCATGACGACCACCCGATCCGCGATGGAGAGGGCCTCTTCCTGATCGTGGGTCACATGGATCATGGTTTTTTTCAACTCCTGCTGGAGTCTCTTGATCTCCGCCCTGAGCCGGAGCCGGATTTTCGCATCAAGGGCGCTCAGGGGTTCGTCGAGAAGAAGCACCTGGGGATCCGGGGCAAGGGCCCGCACCAGGGCGACACGCTGCTGCTGCCCGCCGCTTAACTGGGCCGGATACAGCTTTCGCCAGCCGGAAAGACCGATCAGGTCAAGCATGACATCCACCCGTTCGGCAATGACCTTCTTCGGCATCTTCCTCATCTTGAGACCGAAGGCGATATTTTCCTCCACCGTCATATTGGGGAAAAGGGCGTAGGATTGAAAGACAATACCGAATTCCCGTTTCTTGGGAAGCAGATCGTTGATCACCCGGCCGTCAAAGATAATCTTCCCTTCGGTTACCGTCTCAAATCCGGTGATCATTCGCAACACCGTGGTCTTCCCGCAACCGCTTGGCCCCAGAAAGCAGATAAATTCCCCTTCATGGATCTCCAGATTGACGTGATCCACGGCGGTAAGGCGTCCGTAACGTTTGGTGAGATTTTCCAGCTTGAGGTCTCTTCCCATCGTCCTGCCTCGCTTAGGATGTTGAGATATCTATACAGAACAGGCTTAAAAAAAATGAGATGGTTTCCGGTCATCCCGCCGCGAAGCGGGATGACCGGAAATATGAGATTACCTTGTAAAGAGGGTTTCCCATTTCTTTTTGATGTCGGCGCTGTTCTTGGCCTGCCAGGCAAAATCCATGGGATAAAGTTTGATGGAAGACAGCTTGGGCAGATCCGGCCGGGTGGGGATCCCGGGGAGGGTCACGCCGTATTTGAATTTCGCATACTCTTTCATGGCGTTTTCCGAGATGGCCCAATCCAGGAATCTCTTCGCGGCTTTTAGATTCTTTGCCCCTTTCATGAGCGCATTGGCCTCAACCTCGTATCCGGCCCCTTCAGCGGGGAAAACAAATTCAACCGGAAAACCCTGTTTCTTCTGCTCGGCCACAACGAAGTCGAAAGAGGCCCCCACGGCAAACTCGCCGGCGGCGGTCATTTTGGCCGGTTTGGAACCGCTCTTGATATACTGGCCGATGTTCTTATCCAGTTTCTTTAAAAATTCCCAGCCGTCCTCCTTGCCCTCCTTCGCGCCGTACATCTGGAGGATGCTCGATATCTGGAGGAATCCGGTGCCGGAGGCGACCGGATTGGGCATGGCGACAAGCCCTTTGAATTTCGGGTCGAGGAGATCGTTCCACCCCTTGGGCATGGGCAGCCCCTTCTCCTGCAGAACCTTGGTATTCACGCAGAAGGCGGCGATGTACATATCGATCCCGACGTACATGTATTTGGGATGCACAAAGCGCTTTTCGAGTTTATTGACGCCCTTGGGCTTATACGGCACGAACAGGCCGTTGGGAATATTTTCCTCCATCCCCGTAACAGCCCAACCCCAGACCACATCCGCCTGCGGATTGTCTTTTTCGGCAAGCATTCGCGCGCCCAATTCCCCCGTCGAAAGACGGATGATGTTGATTTCCAGATCAGGCATGTCTCTTCTGGCCGCCTCAAGGTATTGGACCGTCTCATCCGTCTCAAGCGATGTATATACGATCACCTTTTCCGCGGCAACTGCGGCGCTTGCCAGACACACGGCCATGATACCCGCGATGAACAAAAAACCCACACGTTTCATACGCTCACCCTCCTTTATTTCCGGTTA
>JAHFBU010000306.1 GCA_023249795.1 Syntrophaceae bacterium | reverse complement strand
AAAGCCGATAATCAGCCCCATAATGAGGATCATGAGCGGTTCTATCAGGGACATGAATCGCTTGACGGCCTGCTTCAGACTCTTTTCGTAGATGATCGCAACCCGGATCAGCATTTGATCGAGTGTGCCAGTTTCTTCGCCAACCTTGATCATGGACAGTGCCAGAGGAGGGAAGACATTCGCTCGGGAAAGAGGATCGGAGATCCCTCGCCCCTCTTTGGCGCCTTTGGAGACGGTTTCTATGGCGAGGGCAATGACGCGGTTGCTAATGACCTCTCTGGAATTGCTCAGTGCTTGAAGAAGAGGAACCCCGCTGGCCAAAAGCGTGCCCAAGGTTCTGCAAAATCTGGCTGTTTCAAGCTTCTTGATAATATCTTCCATAAACCTGAGCTTGAGGTTATCCCACTGGTACCTTCCCCGGTCGGAGGCAATATAATTTCTGAAGGCCAACCACCCCGGGATAGTCATGATGAGAAAGATCCATCCATATGATTTGAGCATTTCGCTCAGGGCAAGGAGAATCTTCGTCGAAACGGGAAGCGAACTGCCGATTTCGGCAAATATAACGGAAAACCTGGGCAGGACGAAGGTAAGAAGAATAATGATGGAAATTCCGCCCGTCATGACAAGGATTGACGGATAAATCATGGCGGAAATAATATGATCCTTCAATTCCTTTGATGATTCGAGGAATTCATTAAGTCGTTCCAGTATCACGTCCAGAATGCCGCCGGCTTCACCCGCGCGAACCATATTGACATAAAGCCTGGGGAATATCTGTGGATGCTTCTGGAGAGAATCTGAAAATGAAATCCCCCCCCGGACGGATTTATGCAACGATTGGATCGTCTCTTTCATTCTTTTGTGTTCGGTTATTTCCGAAAGGATATTCAGAGCCCTGTCGAGAGGAAGCCCCGCATCCAGAAGTGATGACAATTCTGCCGTAAAAGATACCAGATCTCCCGTATTAGTTTTAAATTTGAACTTGGATCTGAAACCATCAGGCGCTATGGCCTTAACCTCCAACGGGATAACCCCCGAGTTTTTGATCCTTTCAATGGCCGCCTTTTCATCTGCCGCCTCGATAACACCTTCTGTAACCACCCCTTCCATTGTGGTTGAGCGATATGAAAAGATGAGCATTTATACCTCCTGTGTTACCCGAAACACCTCGCTCAAGGTTGTGCTACCCTCCCTGACCTTTCTATTGCCGTCTTCGAGAATGGTTTTCATTCCGAATTTGATGGCCATTTGCCTTAATTCGTTTGCATCGGCCCTCCGAAGAATCAGCTTGCGGATATTGTCATCGATCACCAACAGTTCAAAGATACCCAGCCGGCCACGGTATCCCGAGAACGTACATTTTTCACATCCTTTTCCACGATAGAGTTCGGTGCCGGTTTCCGTGCCTGATAAAGCCAGACTTTCCCGGTCAGTGATCGAAAGATCCTTTTCCTTGCAATGCGGGCAGATGACCCGCACAAGCCGTTGCGCCAATATTCCTCTGATCGTAGATGACAGCAGGAAGCTTTCTAAACCAAGATCCAGGAGTCTTGTGATGGCGCTCGGGGCATCATTCGTATGCAGTGTCGAGAGGACCAAGTGCCCCGTAAGGGCGGACTGAACGGCAATTTCAGCCGTTTCAAGGTCCCGGATCTCCCCGATCATGATAACATCGGGATCCTGTCGGACAATATTGCGCAAGGTGTTTGCGAAATTGAGGCCGATCTGGGGCTTGACCTGGATCTGGTTAATCCCCTTGAGCTGATATTCTACGGGATCCTCAATAGTAATGATCTTCTTATCGGGAGAATTGATTTTATCCAGGGCGCCATAAAGGGTTGTCGTCTTGCCACTGCCTGTAGGACCGGTGACAAGGATGATGCCATTAGGTTTTTGGATCAGTTGTTGAAATTGATGGAGCGTGGCGTCGGCAAATCCCAGAAGTTCGAGGTCTATGACGATGCCTTCCTTGTCGAGGATTCTCATGACAATACTTTCGCCGTAAAGAACGGGTATGCTGGAAACGCGAAGGTCGATTTCCTTGTTGCTGACTTTGATTCTGATGCGGCCGTCCTGAGGCAGACGCCTCTCGGCGATATTGAGTTTAGCCATGACCTTGATTCTGGAAACAATAGCAGCCTGCAGTTTTTTTGGCGCCGTTTCTATATTATGAAGGATTCCATCAATGCGATAGCGGAT
>JAHFBU010000065.1 GCA_023249795.1 Syntrophaceae bacterium | reverse complement strand
CGGCATCGCGCTTGGCATCCGCTTCCATCGACTGAATGAGGTATTTCTTCGCTTCCTCCGAAGTGATACCAGCGATCTGTTCCAGCTTGCTCTTCTGCTCTTCCAGCATCCGGTCGGCACGTTCGTGCTTCTCGTTGAGCTGGGATTCTTTTTGCAGAATCGCCTTTTCCCGGTTTTCGATGGCCGTTTCTTTTTGCGACAGAAGATCGGACCTGCGTTCGAGATTTTCTTCCTTGGACCTGAGCCTCCGCTCCAGTGCGTCGATTTCGCCCTTTCGGTCCCGCGTATCTTTCTCGAACTCGGTCTTTGCCTTGAGCAGATTCTCCTTCGCCTGAAGGATGGCCTCCTTCTTGATGTTCTCGGCCTCCTTCTTCGCCTCGCCAATGATCCTGGTCGAAAGCTTCTCACTGGATTCCAGTCTCTTCCGGGCAATCTGCTGCTTGACCATGAATCCCAGAACCCCGCCGACGACCAGCGCCACCAGCAGGAATGGGATCAACATATCATTATATAACAAAGTGTTCACCTCCTTGATGTTTTACGAACGCACGTGGGCTGCCAGCAATGGATCAATCCGGGAGGTCTGAGGAAAGGGACTCGTTGAAAGCTGCGGGAGAGAAGTTAAAAATACCCCGCCGATGCCGTGTCAACCACCTTTTTGAACCAGTCGATAAAGTGGGCGCCTAATGTTGCCGCTTCAGGCTTTCCACCGTCCGCGTTTGCGGAATTCAGGCGAACATGCACACCGCGGTCAAGGAAAGGCCCCCGGTCCAAGGTGTTGGCTCAAAAAACGAATGTTGATCACGCACATCGCAGGGGATGACTCATTTACCTTGTATTGTTGATCAAGTGGATCAATTGTTCCGTTCTGCTCTCCAATCGGTTTCGTTTGTCTTCTTTTTCTTCCACCATCCGCAGACACTCATCCGCAACGTTTAATGCTGCCAAGATGGCAATTTTCAAGGCGTTCCTACTACCGGCGGCCTTTTGGGCCTCCTCCACCTTGCCAGTGACAAACTGTATAACGCTCGCTACATGCTCATCCCCCGAATCGCTTATGACTGAGAGTTCCTGCCCCAGTATCCTCACTTCAAAGCGCTTTTTCAATGGACGACCTCAAGTTTTGTTTAGGGCGATTTTATCTCCTGAAGCAAATCAAGAAGCGAGTCCACCTTTGTGCGTACAGCGTCCCTTTCTTCCTTAAACACCCCCATTTTATTGTTTGCTTCACTCATCTCCGAATTTTTGTCCTTCAGCAGCTCTTCCAACTCCAGGTTTCTTTTCTTCAGCAACTCATAATCGCTGACCAGACCATTGATTTTTTTTTCCAACTCATCGAACTTCGAAAATTCCACGACTCCACCCATTTCTTTTGAAATTCAACACATAAAATCGGCCGGACCCTGGAGGCCGACACTACACCGTCTTGGGAGGCGATTATGCCGATCTGACCTATGAAAGTCAAGGCCTTATTTCATCTCCGCAGTGTTGAAAAAATTCCCGCAGAGCCTCCCATGCCGAGTCCCGATCACTGACGTGCCCCGCCGCCTCGCGGAACTGAGCGCCGCCTTTGAGACCCTTCGTATACCAGAGGAGATGTTTCCGGAAGTCCCTGATCCCCACCCTCTCGCCGTAAAAGTCGACGGACAGCATGAGATGACGTCTGACGATCTCTTCCCTCTCCGCAAGGGACGGTGTGGAGATTTCACTTCCGGACAGATGACACAGAATGTTACCGATGAGCCAGGGACTTCCCAAGGCCCCCCTGCCGACCATGACCCCGTCGCATCCGGTCTCCCGGAACATCCGGGCGGCGTCCTCCGGGCAGCGAACGTCACCGCTCCCCACCACGGGGATACGGAGTCGCCTTTTGAGCATCGCGATCAGACTCCAATCCGACTTTCCCCCGAAGCCCTGATCGGCCGTGCGGGGATGAAGGATGACGGCATCCGCGCCGCATTCCTGTGCGATCTCTCCGATCTCGACGGCATTGATCTGACGGGCGTTCCACCCGGCGCGTATCTTCACCGTCAGGGGCAGATTCGACGCATTTCGTACGGCCCGCACAGTGGCGGCCACCCGTTCCGGATCCCGCATCAGCGATGCCCCGGAACCGGCCTTGGAAACTTTTTTCACCGGACAGCCCATATTCACGTCCAGCAGGTCCGCCCCCTGTTCTTGGGCGATCCGTGCGGCCGCGGCAAGCGTTTCCGGATCGTGGCCAAAGAGCTGAACGCCAAGCGGCCGGTCTTCGGGCGAAGAGACCAGATAGCGAAAGGTCTTTTCGCTTTTCCGGACGAGGCCGGTGGCACTGATCATCTCGGTGAACGCAAGACCGCAGCCGAACGAGCGGACGATCGTCCGGAAGGGAAGATCGGAAATTCCCGCCATCGGGGCGAAAATGATGTTGTTCCTCAATTGCAGAGAGCCGATGTTCATAAACCTTCCAACCGGACGACCTTGACTATCGTTCACCGGAAATTCCGTTCCACCATACGGTGACCGGCTCGCTCCAACTCTTCCGGCGTATTGATCCCCATGACCTCAACGGGATCGGATGCCAGGGACGAATTGACCCGCCGCCCCTGATTGCACGCCATTTCGACAATGTCGGTCAGGTAATATTCCCCCTGGGCGTTTCGATTGCCGAGACCTGCAACCGCGGAAAACAGGAAACGGCTCTCAACGCAATAGATCCCTGTGTTGATTTCGCGTATCTGCTTCTCCTCCGACGTTGCATCCTTTTCTTCCACGATTTTCACCACGCGGCCGCCGTCCGTCTTGACCACCCGACCATAACCGGCCGGGTCCTCCGGAATCGTCGCCAGGACTGTAACCGTCGCCCCTTCGTCAAGGTGCCGGTCATAAAGCGCCCTGAGCGTCTCCGGCCGGATCAGCGGGACATCGCCGCAGAGAATTAGAATCGTCCCGTCATCATCCCTGAAACAATTCGCCGCCTGGAGAACGGCGTGGCCGGTTCCCAGCATCTCCCGCTGTTCCGCAAAGATCAACCCCTGATCGCCGAACGCCTCGCGGATCTGTCCCGCCTGATGGCCGATGACCACAACGATCTTATCCGAACCCGCCGCCCGGGCCGCCGCAATAGGATAGGTCAGCATCGGAAGCCCGCAGAGGGGATGGAGCACCTTTGCAAGGTCGGATTTCATCCTCTTCCCTCTTCCCGCCGCCAGGATGATCGTGGAGAACCCTCTTTGTCCGGAGGTATCGCCGTTGCCGTTCATGTCTTATCCGCTCCTGTCCGCAAATTCGTTTGTCCCCGGCTAAAAACTTATCAGATCCCATGGGAAAAAGACAAACGATTTATATTTGCTGCCGAATCAACATTGTCGTGCACACTCTTTCCCGTTTTCTACTTTGGGATTTGTTTGACTCCGGCCCCGTTTTTCGATATGGGTAACCCATACTTTAACAAGGATGAAGGAGACCCCTCATGACCCATGTCCTGCTCATCGGCAACGGGGCCCGCGAGCACGCGATCGCCGAGGCGATCCGGCGCTCGGAACAAAGCCCCCGTCTCTATTCCTTCATGAAAACGAACAACCCCGGCATCGCCGCTCTTTCGGAGGAGATCTGCCTCGGCCGGTACGACAGGCCGAAAGAGATCGTCGCTTTCGCCCGCAAGGCCGATGTCGCCTTCGCCGTCGTCGGTCCCGAGGATCCCTTGAGCCACGGCGTTGTGGACGCCCTCGCGGAAGCGGGCATACTGGCAGTCGGACCGACCCAATCGCTGGCCCGTCTGGAGACATCGAAGTCCTTCACGCGAAACCTGCTCGAAAAATACAACATCCCTGGAAACCCGCGTTTCCGCAATTTCCAGTCTTCCGACGGCATCGAGGCCTTTCTCGATGAACTCGACGGCATCGTCATCAAACCGGACGGCCTGACCGGCGGCAAGGGGGTCCTCGTCCAGGGCGACCATTTCCAGACGCGCTCGGAGGCCCGCGATCTCTGCCGCGACATCCTGAAGAGCCATCCGGGGGTCACCGTTGAAGAGAAGCTGGAGGGCGAGGAGTTCTCTTTGCAGTGCCTCTGCGACGGCCGGACCGTTGTGGCAACCCCGCCCGTTCAGGATCACAAGCGGCGCTTCGTCGACGACCGCGGACCGAATACGGGCGGAATGGGTTCTTATTCAGACGCCGACCATCTCCTTCCTTTCCTGGATGCCTCTGCCGTCGCCGAGGCGCTCGCGATCACCCGGCAGGTCGCAGATGCACTCTGCCGGGAGACGGGCATCCCCTACAAGGGGATCATGTACGGCGGTTTCATCATCACCCGCTCCGGGGTGAAGCTGATTGAATACAATGCCCGTTTCGGAGATCCCGAGGCAATGAACATCCTCCCCCTTCTCAAAACCGATTTCATCGACGTCTGTCGTGCGATCATCGAAGGAACGCTCGACCGCATGGATATCGTATTTGATAATAAGGCGACGGTGTGCAAGTATGTCGTCCCGACGGGCTATGGCCTCCCGCAGGACCACCCCGAGGCCGCGTCCACATCCTCCCGGATCGAGATCGGCGAAGTGCAGGGGGCAAGGCTTTACTACTCATCGATTGACCAGCGGACGGACGGGCTTTACATGACCTCGTCACGGGCCATCGGCGTCGTCGGGATCGCCGACAGCCTCGCGGAGGCGGAACAGATCGCCGAACGGGCCGTCGGCGCGATCCGAGGTCCGGTGGACCATCGGCCGGACATCGGCACCAATCCGCTTATCCAAAAGCGGGTCCAGCACATGAAGACGCTCAAAGCGGAATCCATATAACCAGGAGGACAGATGCAGCAAAACGACATCAAGCGGGTGCTGATCAGCGTCACCGATAAAAAAGGAATCGTCGAATTCGCGCAGGGGCTCCAACCCTTCGGCGTGGAGATCCTCTCCACGGGCGGAACGGCGGCGCAGTTGCGCAAAAGCGGCATCCCGGTCACCGACGTATCGGACTATACCGGTTTCCCGGAGATGATGGACGGAAGGCTCAAGACGCTCCATCCCAAGATCCACGGCGGCCTGCTTGCGCTCCGGGACAACGAGGAACATATGAACGCCCTCAAGAGCCACGGGATTGGCCTGATCGATATGGTCGTCATCAACCTTTACCGCTTCGAGGACACGGTCGCCAAAGCGGACTGCACGCTGGATCACGCCGTCGAGAACATCGACATCGGGGGTCCCACGATGCTTCGCGCGGCCTCCAAGAACTACCGATTCGTGAGCGTCGTGACCGACCCGGAGGACTACCCGAAGATCCTCGCGGAGATGAAAGAGACCGGCGGGAAGATCTCCGAGGCGACCAACTTCGAGCTGGCCAAGAAGACCTTCCAGCTCACGGCCCGCTATGACGGCGCCATTTCAAACTATCTCGGCCTGCTCACCGCGGGAAGCCCGGAGAAGCGGGAATTCCCCGACACCTTCTCCTGCCAGTTCGCAAAGGCGCAGGACCTCCGCTACGGGGAGAATCCCCATCAGAAGGCCGCCTTTTACCGGGAGAACGACCCGCAGCTCTCCGCCCTCTCCAACGCGCGGCAGCTTCAGGGGAAGGAGCTCTCCTACAACAACATCATGGACGGCGACGCCGCCTGGCAGCTCGTCTCCGACATCCCGCTGCCCGCCGCCGTCATCATCAAGCACGCCAACCCGTGCGGCGCGGCCACTTCCGACGGCGACATGACGGAGGCCTTTCGGAAGGCGCTCGCCGGTGATCCGGTTTCGGCCTTCGGCGGCATCGTCGCCTTCAACCGACCCGTGGACAAGACAACGGCGACAGAACTGGCAAAGATCTTCTTCGAGGTGATCATTGCTCCGGGCTTTGCGGTGGACGCATTGGAAATCCTCGGCGCCAAGAAGAACGTCCGGGTTCTGGAGATCCCGGCCTCGTGCGACAAACGGTCCTCCGGCTACGATTTTCGGCGGGTGGTGGGCGGTCTCCTGGTTCAGGATCGGGACATGGACAACTTCGATATCCGCAACGCGAAGGTCGTCACCCAACGGGCGCCTACGGAGGCCGAGTACCAGGCGCTTGATTTCGCCTGGCGGGTCGTCAAACACGTGAAGTCGAACGCCATCGTCTTCACGACGAAGGACCAGCTCGTCGGCATGGGGGCGGGCCAGACCAGCCGCGTCGATTCGGTGAAGATCGCCAAAATGAAGGCGCTCCTCCCGACGGAAGGCTGCGTCCTCGGATCGGATGCCTTCTTCCCGTTCCGGGACGGGCTGGACATGGCCGCGGAGGCCGGGATCACCGCGGTCATCGAACCGGGGGGGTCGATCAACGATGCGGAGGTAATCCAGGCGGCCGATGAGCGCGGCATTGCGATGATCTTTACCGGAATCCGTCATTTCAAACATTGACGCATTTTCCGGAAACACGTTCCGATCCCTTCGGGCTTCCGGAACATGTCCCCGACACCTTAAATTAGAGTTCGTCAAACATGAGTGGAGTGAACGATATGCAGGAAAAGGCAGGGGTGGTTGTCAGTGTCGTCATGGGAAGCGATTCCGATCTTCCCGTCATGGAGGAGGCCGTCAAGATTCTGGAGGCCTTCGCGATCCCGCATGAGCTTTATCTGACCTCCGCCCACCGGACGCCGGAGCGGACGGAGCAGTTCGCCCGAGGAGCGGCCAAACGGGGAGTAAAGGTGATCATCGTCGGCGCCGGCGCCGCGGCCCATCTGGCCGGCGTGATCGCCTCGCAGACACTGTTGCCGGTGATCGGCGTGCCCATCGATGCCACGTCGCTTAAGGGGCTGGACGCACTCCTCGCCACGGTCCAGATGCCGGGGGGAATCCCCGTGGCAACGATGGCCATCGGCAAGGCCGGGGCCAAGAATGCGGCGCTCTTCGCGGCCCGGATACTGGCCCTTGAGGATGCAGACCTCCTCGAACAACTTCAGGACTATGTCCGGAAGATGGCCCAGGAGGTCGAACGGAAACACGAAAACCTCAAAATATGACCCGCTGCCTGAAGATCGATCCCCAAAAACCCGACGCGGACAATCTGGCGGAGGCCGTCCGAATCGTGCGCGCGGGAGGCGTCATCGCCTTTCCGACGGAGACCTTCTACGGCCTTGGGGCGGATGCGCAAAACGAAGCGGCGGTCGAGAAGATCTTCCGGATCAAGGGACGGGATTTCAAGAACCCCCTTCCGTTGATCGTTGCAAGCGACCGCGAGGTGATCCCTCTCGTCGAGCAGATTCCGGAAGCGGCTCAAATCCTGATGAAGGCTTTCTGGCCCGGCCCGCTTACGCTGGTCTTCCGGGCATCGTCTTCCGTCCTGCCCCGCCTCACAGCCGACACGGGCAAGATCGGCATCCGCGTCTCAAGCCATCCCATCGCGAGGCTTCTGGCCGAAGGGCTGGGAGGTCCATTGACGGCGACCAGCGCCAATCTGTCGGGCGGACCGGAATGTTCCTCGGCTGATGCCGTCATGAATGCGCTGGGAAATCTGCCTGATAGGATAATTGATGGTGGGGCAACACCGGGGGGAAAAGGCTCAACGGTTCTCGATGTCACCGTCTTTCCCCCCCGCATTCTGCGCGAAGGGGCAATATCCGGTAGCCTTATCCTGAATACATTAGGCTGTTAAAAAACGACCAACTGCGGCGTTTCCCTCATCCTTCGCCGTTGGTCTTCCGGGGACACGTTCCGATCCCTTCGGGCTGGGGACACCTTGCAGCAAGGTGTCCCCACATCTCCCCGATCCCTCACGGATCAGGGAATCCGATCGGCGCCCGCGGGGACCACCGTCGTCTTGACCGCCCCGGCCTGTTCCTGGCCGAAGACGATCATGAAGGGGATTTCGCCGTTCGGCGCAATCCGCTCATTGGAGACGTCGCTCCCCTGCGGAATGGAAAGCTCTTTCTGAATATCGGTCTCCGACATGGCGCCCAACTCCGCATCCGTCAGGATATTGCCGCAGAAGACGGTCTTCTCTCCGAGAACGACGTCATAGGCATCGGCGATAATCAGACGCACCCTGATCCTCGCAATCGGATAGGATGCCTGATTCACGGCAACCCCCTCGATGACGCCGAGGTTCCCCGTGAAGAGATTCGACACGGAACGCTGACGGACGACCCGAACGCGCACAGGCACCGGAACCGTCTCGCCGCTTTGCATCTCTGTGCCGATAAGATTTTCGAGAACGGGCACCCCCCGCAGCCACGGAGACGCCCACATCAGCATCCGGGTTCGATCCTCCGGGAAGAG
>JAHFBU010000305.1 GCA_023249795.1 Syntrophaceae bacterium | reverse complement strand
CCGGTGAGAACATCCCCCGCCCCGGCCGTCGCCATCCCCGGATTACCGCTCAGGTTGATGAAGACCCGCCCCTCCGGCGTTCCGATCAGGGTGTGGGGCCCCTTGAGAACGATCCAGGCCTTCAGATCCGCGCAGGTCTCCCGCAGGATCGGAATCCGCTCTTTTTCGATTTCGGCAACCCCCTTTCCGGTGAGGCGCGACATCTCCCCCGGATGGGGGGTCAGGAACGTCGCCGCCCGGCGGTCCCGGATGATATCCAAGCGGCCTGCAAGGGCGGTGATACCGTCGCCGTCGATAAGAAGCGGCTTGTCAATCCCGGCGGCCAGTTCCCGAACCAGTTCCTGCGTCTCGTCGGCAAGCGAAAGGCCGGGGCCGATGACGGCCATGTCCACCTTTTCGGCCAGCGCCAGCAATGCCTCTTTATTCTTCAGGGAGAGGCTTCCCTCCGCGGTTTCCGCCTGGGGAACAAAGACGATCTCGCTGCCGCGCGTGGCGAGGAAGGGGATCATCGACCGGGGGGCGGCGAGGCGGGCGTATCCCCCGCCCGCCTTCAGAAACGACATGGCGGAAAAGTAGGGTACTCCGGAATAACCGGCTGCGCCCGCGATGAACAGCACGTCCCCGACCGATCCCTTGTGGGCCGCCGGATCGCGCGGTGGAAGCGCAATGTTGCCGTTCGTCTCGACCGGAATGGCTTCATCGTCATACAGGGATGGAGGAAAGGAGATGCGGGCGACGTGGAGCCGGCCGCAGAGACCACATCCGGGGTAGAGCAGGTTTCCGATCTTGGGCAGGCCGAAGGCAACGGTATGGTCCGCCCGGATGGCTGTCCCCAAAATCTCCCCCGTGTCGCCGTGGACGCCGGAAGGGATGTCCAGACTGAGGACCGGCCGCCCCGCCGCGTTGATCAGATCGATCACCTCGCGGGCGATCCCCTCCACTTCGCGGTCGAGCCCCGTCCCGAACAGGGCATCGACGATCCCATCCGCATGGAGAACCGCCAACCGGACCGCCGCGATCTTTTCGACGCGCTTCACCTCGATGGGAAGCCGCGCGACGATCTCCCAGTTGGTCTTTGCCGCTCCTCGGAAACGGTCAGGATCGCCGACAAGGAAGACCCGGGGCGTCCCGCCGCCCGCGAGGATGTGGCGCGCCGCGACCAGACCGTCGCCGCCGTTGTTCCCGGCCCCGCAAAAGAGAACATACCGTCTCCCCGCGATTCCCCATTCCCGGCAGAGGATCTCGAATGCCGCCCGGCCGGCGTTTTCCATCAGGATCTCCTCGGAGATCCCAAATTTCTCGACCGCCTGACGGTCCATCGCCCTCATTTCACCGACGCTGCTGATCTTCATCTTTCCCTCCCTCGGCAAGACTCGCCGCCAGCTCCCGCGGATCGGTCACGGGCTGTTTGCAGGAAAAGCCGCTGCAGACGTAAGCGGCGGCCCGGCCGTTAATTGTTTTCATCTCCCGCGTGAACGGCTCGAGCTCCCCGATTTCCGGCACCGTCTCCCCCTCGGGACGAAACAGCAGGACCGGCCGCGGAGAGCGGCACCGCCGAACGACATCGATCAGCTCCCGGGTATCGGCGGATTCCGGACGGCCCGCGATCACCACCTCGCGTGAGGTGGCCGCCAGCATCTCCAGCGCAACCAGCCACTGGGCGTGGGCGGACGGGAGCCGCCGGACGGATGCGGCGAAGGCGCGGATCAACGCCGCCGCCTCTTCCTCCATCCGGGGATCGCCGGTCATCCTCCCCAGGCGGATCAGATTCATCAGCGTGACGGCGTTTCCCGAGGGAACGGCCCCGTCGTGTCCCTCCTTCAGCCGGGTCAGCAGTTCCTCTCCATCGTCCGGAGTAAAAAAGAAGCCGCCTTCGGGATCCCGGAAACGGTCCGTCACGATCCTCTGAAGGTCGAGGGCCGACCGCAGGTCGCGGGCGGCAAACCCCGCCTCATAGAGCTCGATGAGCCCCCAGATCGAAAAGGCGTAATCGTCGAGGTTTCCCATCACGGCCGACTCTCCACCGCACCAGCAGTGGAAAAGCCGTCCGTCCGGGGTCTGCATCCGGGTCCGGACAAAGTCGGCGGCCGCGCGGGCGGCATCGAGATACCGCGGCTCATCGAGAACAGAGGCGGACCTGGCCAGGGCCGCAACCATCAGGCCGTTCCAATCCGCGAGGATCCTTTAGTCCAGCCGGGGTCGGATCCTTCCCGCGC
>JAHFBU010000064.1:6730-8305 GCA_023249795.1 Syntrophaceae bacterium | reverse complement strand
CGCCGTGATCTACGCGAAAATCGGAAAATTCGGCATCCTTCCGAAAGCCTCCTGGGAAGAAAGGTGGAGAAGCACCCTCAAAGCCCTCCCCGGCGCCTTCCTGCCCGTCTTCATCCTCGGGAGCATCTACATGGGCATCGTTACCCCCACGGAAGCGGCGGTTCTGTCGGTGTTCTATACCCTCATCGTCTCTGTGTTCGTCTACCGGGAACTGAAGTGGGGCTCCGTCCGGAAAATCCTGGTGGAGTCCATCAATATTTCCTCGATGATCTTCCTGATCATCTCCGCGGCCATGCTCTTCTCCCTGTTCCTCACGGCCAAGCAGGTGCCCCAGCTTGTCCTCCGGGCCATCACGGAAGGACACGTCAACAAGTGGATGTTCTTCCTGGCCACCAATGTGATGTTTTTCGTCATGGGAACCTTCCTTGAGGCCGTTTCCATCACCTTGATCACACTGCCTATCCTTCTTCCCGTCATCAAGGCCCTGGATATTCCCCTGGTCCAGTTCTGCGTGGTCATGACGGTGAACATGGAGCTGGCGATGATTACGCCTCCCGTGGGGTTGAACCTCTTTGTCGTGTCGGCGATGGCCAGGGTCAAGCTCGAGGAGGTGGTCAAGGGGGTCTGGCCCTTCATCCTCATCTTGATCGGCGCCATGATCCTTTTCGTTGTATGGCCCGACGTCTCCACATGGCTCCCCTCGCGGATGCACTGATGCCGCAGGTCCGTGAACTTGCCTGAAAAGCCGAGCGGAGAAAACCAGCAGATAGGGCTCAGCAAACCCACAAAGGAGGCATGATTGATGATGTACCAGAAAGTGCTTGTTCCTCTTGATGGTTCGCCATTGGCGGAATGTGTGTTGGATCATGTCAATTCCCTCGCCAAGGCGGGCATGGTCAGTGAATGGCTCCTTCTCGGCATTGTCGAAATCCCTCCGGGATGGGCAAAGGAAGGGATTGACTTTTATGCCGTTCGGGATACCAACATCTCGGAAACAGAAGCCTATCTTACAAAGGTTAAAGATAGCCTTGCCCAGGAGGGCTTTCAAAAAGTATCTATCGAGGTGTTGGTCGGCAAACCAGCCGACCTGATCATCTCGTATGCACAAAAGCATGGTGCGGATCTCATTGTCCTTGCCACCCACGGCCACACGGGCATCAGTAAATGGGCGTTCGGCAGTGTGTCTGACAAGGTCGTGCATTATTCCCGAGTTCCCGTCCTGCTTATCAGGCCGGAAGGGTGCCGTCTGTAGTCGCCGATCGCGGATATGAGCCGCTTTGCAGGGGATCTCTGAAGGTCTTCCCAATGGCCTGAATCGTCGGCCGGCTCGTCGGCGCCGGTCCGCCGCCGACGGTGGCAAATCGACCATATTGAAAACCATATCGAGTATCTTAAACCCGAAAAAGGGCGAGATATGGTTCGAAGGCATTCCCATTCACAAGATGGATCCCTATAAG
This sequence comes from Syntrophaceae bacterium, assembly GCA_023249795.1. GTDB lineage: Bacteria > Desulfobacterota > Syntrophia > Syntrophales > UBA5619 > UBA5619. The sequence goes on along the minus strand of JAHFBU010000064.1, from coordinate 6,848 downwards.
ATTATCGAGACGGGAATCGTTCACGTGCCGGAGGGCAGGCGGCTCTTCGCGGAGATGACCGTCGAAGAAAATCTCGACATGGGCGCCTTGAAGGGGGAAGCGAAGGCCCAGCGAAAAA
>JAHFBU010000064.1:0-6720 GCA_023249795.1 Syntrophaceae bacterium | reverse complement strand
GGAGAGCAACAGATGCTCGCCATCGCACGGGGGCTCATGGGCAAGCCCAAGCTCCAGATGTTCGATGAGCCTTCCCTCGGCCTCTCCCCGATCCTCGTGAGGGACATATTCAACGTCATCAGGCGGATCAAGCAGGAAGGCGTCACCGTGCTGATCGTGGAGCAGAACGTCGAACAGACACTCTCGCTTGCCGACAGGGCTTACGTGTTGGAAAACGGCGGGATCGTCATGCAGGGGGCGGGCGAATCGTTGCTGAACAACGAACATGTCAGAACGGCCTTCCTTGGGGTGTAGCGGGCAACCTCAGCAAAACAGCATATCTTCATTTCGTTGCATCCACGTTGAGAGTCAGGTCACCAGCGACTCACGGCTCAGCCCGCTTCCGATGGTAAGCTTCGGAAGGATGAATCGCACATAGTTTCGATAAATCCTTTTTTAAGATGGTATTCAGTCGATTCCTTGCAGGTGCCAATCGCGAGCATCCCTATTTGCCGCTGATTTTCCATCCGTGTTTTTCGAGAACTTCGAGGGCAATTACCACGCGCCTTGGATGCAACCTTCTGCGAATCTCATCCATAGCGTACCCGCGGAGGTCTGCTGGCGTGATGCGGGATATCTCGCTAAGGAGAATCTCCGTACCATAACCCAGCTTCGCTTCCTGTTCGAGGAGTCTGAGCCACGCGTCCAAGGTGTCGCGAGGAGAACCGGGAGGACGAAGCACCAGTTCCACTCCCATTTTCGCCATTGCCAGCGCTTCCGGGTTGGGCGGGAGTCCCTCCCACACTTTTACAGGTTTTCCTTCTTCCTTTTGCCCTGTATCCACTTTCAAAAGCAATCTTTCAATCTCGGGACTCGCCTGTGCGATGCATGCGAAGAAGATGTAGTCAATTGCTTTGTTCTTGGTGTATTTTTCAAGCCCTTCGATGAGAGCCCTCTGGACGCGCGGCTCCCCCTTGGGGACCTCGGCGGCAAGGACAGTGAAGGCATTGCCGCGCCGATAATAATCCAGTTCGGCGACCCCGAGCGCTTTTACGGCGTTTTCCACATCCTTGTCCCTTGCGCCGGGAAGAACCTTCTTCATGGCGAAAACCAGTGCTTCGCCGTGGTCTGGTTTGGCCTTCCTTATGATTTCCCTGGCCAGTTCAATGGGCCGAGGGTCTCCGGGAGGCAATGCCTTCTCGAACTCATCGAATGCCGGGATCAAGAACCGATCCGCAAGGCGCATATCGAATATCCGGCGGTACACCGCCCCCAGAGACGGCCCACTTTTTTCGCGAAGCAGGTAGGAGTGGAACAAAGGAACGGCGTGGTCCGGGCAATGGCCGTACATTTCCAGGATTCTTTCGCGGGCCTTTTCGGATGGGAAACGCACGAAATGATCGGCCAAGGCAAGCATGACGCTTTCTGTGATATCCTCGTCTTTAAAGAAACCTATCAGTCCGTCATGCGCCTCTTTTTCAGCTCCGTAATGAGTAAGGACGCGGATGATCATTTCCCGCCCTGAGGCGCTTTTGTTGCGCAGAGGATCCATAAATCCGGATGGACTCTGCCCATGTGGGTCAGAATCCGGAAGTGCTTTGAGGAGAACTTGAATCACCTTGTCCCTGGGGAATTCCCGGAGCGCAATGGTGCGCGCCGCTTCGGCCTGGACGAAGGTATTCTTGACGAGGAGCAGAGATGAGAGGGCCTCCAACACTTCGTCGGAAGGGGTGGCTGACCTCAGGGCCAACGCTACCCCCACCTGCACCAGCGCATTGGGTATTCCCGCGGCGCGCAGCACTGCCGGCACGTTTTTCCCCTCGCCGAATTCCGACTGCGCCATGAGTAGCCAATGCAGTTCCTGAAAATCCTCGGCGGATCCCTGACCATTTGTTTTTAACAGTGCATCCACCCTTTGCAGCGACAGTCTGTCCGATATTACGGACAGGGCCTTTTCAGGCTTCTCTCCGCCCTTGTGGAGAACATAACCCCGGACGAGGGCCAGCACTGTCGATGCATCGGCTCCCCACATGCCGTGGGGATAGCTCACGAAGTACCAGCCCCCGTGGAGCTTGCCGTCGCGGATTTTGAAATCTCCTGTCGAGGGCGTGGGTACGCACCAGAATTTCTTTTCGACCCACGTTTTCCCTTCAAAGATAGGGGCTTCCCTATACCGAAGAAAGAAGAGCACGCGTTCGCCCGTCTTCATGGATTCCTTTTCCACGGCATCGGCGGGCCATGTGGAGTTGTTATAATCGTAGATCTTTATAGGTTTGCCCGGGTCTTCCCCCTACAGCACGTCGAGCACCTTTCCCTTGCACAAGAAAGATCCTCCCTCTGTTATTTCGACCAGGGCGATGAGTTCGGCATCATCGACCATGCTTTCGAACGACGGATCGGTCCACGAACTGGCGTGGGCGGGTCCCGCGGCCAGCAATCCCAACAAGACGCAGTAAACGGCAGCTTTTTTCATGAATAGCTCCTCGGAATCGCGACACCATGTCGCGATTTATGTCGCAATTCTTCTTTTGCCCGCGATCCGGAGTGCCTATCGCGACACGGTGTCGTGATAAGTGTCGCGATCACGGCTTAAGGTATTCGGTGGCAGGCCCGCGTCCGACACGCCGGAGCAGACCAAGCGAAACGAAATGAGTCAGATGTCGCTGGGCCGTGCGAGCGGTCACACCTATATGGCGCGCATACTCGTTCTGCGACGTTCCCGTTCGGCCCGAGATGAAAATCCAGCCCTTCTGCTCTTCGGGTGTCAGCTCTTTCAGGGTGGCTTGGTCCAGACCCTTCGTTGCACTTTCGGCGGTCCGGTAAATGGTCAGCACGAGCGAATCCCCCTCCATCGAATAGCTGGGAAGCGGAAGCCCCAGTTTCTCCGAGTGCTTCTTCAGGCTGGACAGACCGTAACCTTGTTCCTCAGCCATTCCCATTCTGGCGAAGACGTAATGCAGGATCGGATTCCGGCTCTTCATCGGGGCAGAGAACGAACGCATCTGCTCCAAGGTGATAGGGGGGATCGGGCCGCCAGGACTCTTGACGGAGATCGTGTCCTCATTTACAACGAGTTGGCACTTTTGTCCGACTATTTCGTAGTCGCGGTGAATCAGTGCATTCACCACGGCCTCACGGATCATTTCAAACGGAAGGTCCACCTGTTCCCGGCGTTCCATCCGGCTGCGGTCAAGCGTACTCGGCAGCGCCTTGTTTAACCATGCCTCAAGCTCGCCGGGAACGAGCACCATCGCATGGCCAAACTCCATCCGGGATGACTTGCCGTCGGCAAGATCAGCCCGTGCCAGCAATCGCGCTTGAGGCATGGCATGGCCGGGTTCTTTGCCAAAAAGGACCAGGCCAAAGCCGGAGGGAACGATCTTCCCATCCGCCTCAACGAGAATTCCCTGCTGACGCAGCAGTCGCTGGAATTTTTCGGAGCCGACGGCGGCACCAAACTTGGCCCGCGCCTGGTAGAGCTTGAGCGCTTCTCTCGACAAATCCTTCAGCTCCACCGCCTGAACCGAAATCTCATACTTCGACAGTTTGAGCGGTTCTTCTTCCGGCTTCTCCTCCTGCTGTCTGGCCCATTCAAAGAAAACCTTGTTCTCCGCAAGAATCTCCTCCTGCAAATCGCGATCAAACATCTGAACATTAATCCCGTGCCGCCGCAAATGCTCAATGCCCTTCCCGGCTACCGACGGGTTATCGTCTTCAATACCGACATAGACCTCCTTGATTCGCGCACTGACAATGTGTCGGGCGCATCCGCGCTTGGGATGATTGCGGATTAAACAAGGCTCCAGCGTGGTAAACAGAACACATTCATCCAGCTTCTCACGGGCGCACTTTCGCTCCAGAAGCGTGAACTCGGCGTGATTGCCTTCGCGCAGTTCGCCTCGATAGGCGGTTTCGATGGAACCATCCGGTCTGAGGAGTACTGCGCCGACTAATGGACAGGGTTTTCCGTCAACGCGCTGTTCATTCACCGACTGGCGCATCACCTCAATGGCCTTATCCATCAACCTGCGCGACTCCAGTTTCGTCTTGGTTGCCATTGTGTTCCTGATGTGGTGTTAGGGCGGCGCCGGTGGTGCAGATCATCGTCGCCGTCATTCTCGTCGTGCTGGTGCTCATGCTTCTGTTGCTGATCTTGCTGCTGACACCTGATCCCCTCTGAAAAGTATCGCTTTTCGTGGAGAAAGCATAGACAAGACGGCCTTTTGTGTCAATCAAAATTGGCAACATGGGGTTTTGGTACCGGACTACATTTTTGTCGAACCATCCAAAAACGGCACAAAATTGTCACCATTCCTGCCCCCCTGCACCACTGGTCCGTCTCGCTTAATAAGCGAATTATTACAAATCGTTACAACTCATGATCGCGTTTGGCATCTCCCTTGCCTTATTCCCTCTCAAACGGGGTCGCCGCCGAAGCGCAGGCACCGATGGATCCCGGTATCTGCGGTTCGAGCGGGTGAGACATCAAGAGCATCATTTTAAGGAGGGATTGAATATGAATACGGGAGACACAGCATGGGTATTGACCTCATCGGTCCTGGTCTTGGGAATGACGATCCCGGGGCTGGCCTTCTTCTATGGAGGCCTGGTGAGGAGGAAGAACGTCCTGTCCATTTTAATGCAGTGCTTCATCATCACCTGCGTCATCAGCCTGCAGTGGGTCCTTTACGGCTATTCGCTGGCCTTCGGGCCGGACACCGGGATGGGGATCATCGGCAGCCTGAAGTGGGCGGGACTCAACTTTGTCGGCGGGCAGCCGAACGCCGATTACGCGGCAACGATTCCGCATCAGGCCTTCATGATCTTTCAGGCGATGTTCGCCGTGATCACACCGGCCCTGATCATCGGGGCGTTCGCGGAACGGATGAAATTCTCGGCCTTTCTGATTTTCACCGTTCTGTGGGCAACATTCGTCTATGATCCGCTGGCGCACTGGGTCTGGGGGACGGGCGGCTGGCTTAGGAACCTGGGGGCGCTCGATTTCGCGGGCGGCATTGTCGTCCATGTCAGTTCCGGGATTTCGGCCCTGACGCTGGCGATCCTTCTGGGAAAGCGGTGCGGCTACGACGTTCAGCCCTTCCGGCCGCACAACCTGCCCTTCACGGTCCTGGGGGCGGCGCTGCTCTGGTTCGGCTGGTTCGGGTTCAACGCGGGAAGCGCACTTGGTGCTAACGAACTGGCCGCCAACGCCTTCGTGACGACCCATGTCGCCACAGCGGCGGCGGGGCTCACCTGGGCGCTCATCGAATGGTGGCACCGTGGGGCGCCGACCGTCCTCGGTGCGGCAACGGGCGCCGTCGCGGGGCTGGTCGCGATCACCCCGGCCTGCGGGTTTGTCAACCCCATGAATGCGATCTTCATCGGCATCCTGGTTGCCCTGTTCTGCTACATCGCCGTGGTTATTATCAAGTCCAAACTCGGCTATGACGACTCCCTGGATGCCTTCGGCGTTCACGGGGTTGGCGGGATCTGGGGCACGATTGCCACGGGTCTCTTTGCGGAAAAGGCGGTCAATGCCGCCGGAGCGGATGGGTTCTTTTTCGGAAACCCGCACCAGCTCTTCGTCCAGTTCCTGCTGATTGTCGTCACGCCGGTCTTCGCCGCAACGATGACCTGGATCATCTTCAAGGTCGTGGACGGACTGGTGGGGATGAGGGTGGACAAGCGGGATGAAATCGTCGGGCTCGACCTGACCCAACAGAGCGAATCGGCCTATACGGTCGTTGAATAGGAGGAAGGCCATGAAATACATCGTTGCTATCATCCAGCCGCACAAGCTGGAGGAGGTCAAACAGGCGCTCGAGGCGGTGGAGGTGAATCTGATGACCGTTTCCAACGTTCTGGGGCAGGGGCGGCAGAAGGGGTTCACAGAGATTTACCGCGGGGCGAGGGAGGTAGGCGGGCTCCTTCGAAAGGTCCGTCTCGACATCGCCGTAAACGAGGAGTTCGTTGAGCCGACCATCAAGGCCATCAACAAGGGGGCAAGGAGCGGCAAGGGGGAGGTTGGGGACGGGAAGATCTTCGTCCTGGACCTTGCCGACTGCGTCCGGATCAGCTCCGGCGAACGGGGGGGGAGCGCCATCGGCTGACCGGCCGGCGCGGCCCCGATATCTCTCACGGATTCCGGGAGTGATGCCATGAAGCAGGATAGATCAGCCGGCGACGATCTTCTCAAGAGAACGGTTGACGATTTCGAGAGATACATTATCGTTTCCGCACTGGAGCAAACCGGTGGCAACCAGAGCAAAGCGGCGATACGGCTGGGAACGACCAAACGAATTCTCGCGTACCGGGTGCAAAAATACGGGATCGATCTTGGACAGTTTTGCAGAACCGACGCCGGAGACAAGGGATAATACGTGTGAATGGCCCGCGCGCCGCGGATAAATATAACAGACTATTGAGGAGAAGGAGAAACCGCTATGAATAGAAATGGACAGTTGAGGAATATATGCGCACTTGTTTTAACGGTGTTGACCGCTCTGGCGGTTTCGGTTGCCCCGCTATGGGCCGAGGAGGAAAAACCCACCGGCGATTTTACGGTCGCCGCCATGAGCCAGTACGTCTGGCGGGGATATGAGTTGAGCCGGAACAGCATCGCGATTCAGCCGTCGATGACGATCGGCTACAAAGGCTTTACCGCCAATCTCTGGGGAAATCTGGATACCAAGCCCTACTCCCCCACAAGCACGCCATACACAAGCGCTTTCAACGAGACGG
>JAHFBU010000063.1 GCA_023249795.1 Syntrophaceae bacterium | reverse complement strand
TTCCCCTTTTCATCCATGACGACGATCACACCGTCAAGAACGGCATCGAACCCGACCCTCCGGAGGGCGTCCGCAATGGGAGCAAACCGCCGCAGGAAGAAGATTCCGTTGCGGGAGTAGAGCGAGACGACACCGGAACGGATCTCGGCGACGGCGCGGAAGCCATCCCATTTTACCTCGAAGATCCAGTCAGGATCGTCGAAGGGTCCGCGGATGAGGGTTGCAAGCATCGGCCTGACGCCATGCGGCATCGGTTTCGCCGGGGCTTCCTTCAGCGCATCTTCTTCCAGCGCTTCCCGCAGACGAATGCGGGCCATCTCTTCTGGCGAAGCTTTGTCCGAACCGGCCTCCGTAATCTCCTCCAGGCTCTTGCGCGATGCCGCGGAACGGTTCCGCTCCAGAATCTCTTCCGCGGTCGCAAAGCGATCCCTCTTTTTCATAAGGAGCCAGGAGTTTGTGCCCATCCCCGTTTTGACCAGTACAAATTCGCCCCGCAGCTTTTCCCCTTCGAGAACAAACTTAAGCTCCCCTTTTTTCAGCCCATCGAGGAGGAGACGCTCGCCCTCTTTTCCGGCTGAGACCGAGGGATGGTGGTAAAAGCCCCTGTCCCAGATCATCACGCTTCCCGCGCCGTAATTGCCTTTCGGAATCACCCCTTCAAAATCCTTGTAATCAAGCGGATGGTCCTCAACCATCACGGCCAGCCGCTTCACGGAGGGGTTCAGCGAAGGCCCCTTGGGGACGGCCCAGCTTTTCAGCACCCCTCCCATTTCGAGCCTGAGATCGTAATGGAGGGCGCGCGCCGCATGTTTTTGAACGACAAAAACGGGAGGGGTGTCCGTATGACGCACCTCCGGTCCCGGCTCCGGCGTCTCTGCGAACTTTCGTCTCGATTTATAATCCTTTAATTCCATTTCACGAATAAGGAAGTCTCTGTTTTTTGACGAGCACCTCCCGGAAGAGGTCGCCCCCCTTTTCGGCCCGGCTCAGGACCGCCGAAGGCAGTATGAACAGTTTCTCCGGATCTCCCTGCCCGGCCAGATCCTCCAGCTCCCCCCAAGAGATGGGAGAGGAGACGAAGGGTTTTTCCCGTGCGCGCAGGGAGTAGACCGAGACCATCGTCTTGGAGGCATCGTTCTGGGACCAGTTGATAAAAACCTTTTTGATCCGCTCCGCCTTTGCCATTTTCGCCGTTATCAAATCCGGATAGTTGCGCTGCAGGGCTTCCGCGACGGTCTTCGAAAATTGTTTGGTGTCGGCAAAAGTCGCCTCCTTGCGATTCAAGGGGACATAGAGATGAATCCCCTTCTGCCCTGAGGTTTTGACAAAGCCTTCAAGCCGCAACGGCAAGAGCAGATCCCGGAGGATCAGCGCCACACGGGCGCACTCGAGAATCCCGGCTTGATCGCCGGGGTCCAGATCGAAAACCAGGCAATCGGGCGTTTGAGGGGAATCGGCCCGGGCCAGGGGGATATGAAGTTCAATGGAAGCAAGGTTCCCGACCCAGATCAGCGTCGGCAGGTCGTTGACCAGGCAGACCGTCATCTCTCCCCCGTCATGCCGGGGAAGTTCGGCCGTGGCCACCCAGGAGGGACGGTGAGAAGGACAGTGCTTCTCGAAAAAAAACCCCTCCCCCACCCCGTTGGGGTAGCGCTTCAACGTGAGCGCCCGGCCTTTCAAATGGGGCAGGATGAATGGGGAGATACGGCGGTAGTACTCCAGGATCTCGGCCTTCGTGAAACCGTAGGATGGATAGAGATCCTTTTCCAGATTCGACAGGGAAAGAGGTCTGCCGCCAACCTCCGAGGCCTTTCTCATCACCGGTTCCTTTTCATCCTCCGCATACTCTCCTGCAGAGCCGCGATCAAATCGACCGGACCTTCCCCCGCCTCCCCGTCAGCAGCGGGGGCCTCCACCGGCGTCCGTTCCTTCTCAATTTTCTTGAGGAGTTTCAACATTTTCTTCCGGCGTTCATCCCCGTATTTGTCCGGCTCGAAGTCAGCGGTCATCTCCCCGATGATCTTCTTCATGCCCTCCTTTTTCCCGGCTTCGACCCCTCTTTCGTCGGGCACGAGATCCGCGTCGGGAAGGATCTCTTCGCTGTAATGAAGGGTGATGAGGGAGAGGGCCCCCTGCGTGCTCTTGATCGCGACGAGGTACTCCCGCTCACCCAGGACGAATTTTGCAAGGCCCGCCTTGTGGGTCCGACGCATCACCTCGACCAGCAGCAGATACGCCTTTTCGCCCCCTCTGGCGGGAATGAGGTAATAGGGATGGTCGTAATAGATCGGGTCCACCTCCTCCATATCGATGAACTCGACGATCTCGATCGTGCGGCTCCGTTCGGGCGAGACCGAATCGAGCTCCTCATCCGTGATCTGAATGTATTGGTCCGGTCCGATCTCGTATCCCCTCACGATCTCATCCGGGGGAACCACCTTCCCGTCTTTGGGACAAACCATTCTTTTCAAGAGCGGAGAATAGTCCGTGTTGTGGAGCAGACGGAAAGAGACGCGGCCGGGCTCGACGGCCTTGACCAAATGCACGGGTATCGCCACCAGACTGAAGCTGATCGTCCCGCTCCATACGGTCTGTCCGGCCGTTTCATCCCTCCCGGTCAGGGGCAGCGGGAGCGGTCTGCGAACGAGTGGACGCTCTTTCATCTATGCAACCTTCTTCAAACTGGCTTCCAGGGCCTGAAGCAACTTGTCCGATGCCGTGGGTTTAAGGCGCCGGAGGGGCAGGATGGCAATTTTTTCGCCGCGGACCTTTTGATCGATCAACCGCCGCAGCTTGTTTTGATGCTCGTTTCCAAATTTTTGCGGCTGAAAGGGAGCCGTCAACTGATTGATCAACTCGCCGCCGATTTTCAGTTCCTTTTCGGATAGAGAAATATCCGGCAGTTCGAGAGACTTCACCGGAATCACTTCGTCGGCATGCCGCAGGGTCATCAGACGGAGAATCCTCCCACTCGGCTGCAGGGCTCCAAAATAGGACCGTTTTCTCATGGTCCAGGTGCAGATGCCTTCCACGCCCATCTCCCTCATTGCCCCGACCAGTGCGTTATAACCTTTTTCATGAGGTTCGGGCTCCAGAGAGTAGGCCCGCTCCAGGTAGAGAGGATCGATCCGCCCGCGTTTCACGAACTCATGGACCTCGATCACCCGGCTCTCTACGGGTTTGATCTGCTCGAGTTCGGCCGGATCGATGAGAAGATATCTCCCCTCCCCCAATTCAAATCCTCTGGCCTGCGCTTCTACCGGCACCGGCACCTTCTCGTGGGCGCAGATCATCTGCTGCCGCAATTTGACGTGGTCACGGCGGTGGAGGAGGTGAAACTGAATCCGCTCTTCCCTGACCGCGCCGTGCAGCTTCACAGGCACGTCGATCCCCCCGAAATGGATGTTTCCCTTCCAGATCGCCGTTGACGTCATTGAAAATCCTCCGTCGTTTCTATGGATCAGTCTGCTTGGTTTTTATGTTAGTAGCCCTTCTGAGCGGGAACAATGATGATTGATGGTGAGAGAACTGGTAGGCGTAAACTTCTTCCCTACCATTGCATCCTTGTCTTCACGCCGCGGCCGTGGAGGAAGTTTTTGATCTCCGCGATGGTGTAGGTCCGGTAGTGGACCATCGAGGCAATCAGCGCGGCGTCGGCCTGTCCCCGGGTGAGGACATCGACAAGATGGTCGGGCTTCCCAGCCCCGCCTGAGGCGATCACCGGAATGCCGACATGGGATGAGATCAATGCGGTGAGATTCAACTCGTAGCCGTCCTGCGTTCCGTCGGCATCGATGGAGTTGAGGCAGATCTCCCCCGCGCCGAGCCGTTCCGCCTCCTGCGCCCACCGGAGCGCATCGAGACCGGTTACGGTCCGCCCGCCGTGGATGACCATCTCGTATCCGGAAGGAATCGTTTCGCTGGCGAACACTTTTTTGACGTCCATGCCGAGAACGATGCACTGGCTGCCGAAGGCCTTCGCCCCCTCCGCGATAATCCCCGGGTTATTCACGGCCGCCGAGTTGACACTGACCTTCTCCGCCCCGGCGAGGATCACCTGCCGCATCTGCTCCACCGTTCCGATGCCGCCCCCGACGGAAAAAGGGATGAAGATCGTCTCGGCCACCCGTTTGACGACGTCGAGCATGATCGCACGTTTCTCTGCCGAGGCGGTGATGTCGTAGAAAACAATCTCGTCCGCCCCCTGCTCGTAATATTCGCGCGCGGCCTCCACCGGATCGCCGATGTCGACGTTCCCCTTGAATTTGATCCCTTTGGTCAGGCGGCCGTCCCGGACGTCCAGACAGGGGATGATCCGTTTACTCAGCATGGTTTCCTCCCCAGCCGCAGAAATTAGACAGCAGCTTAAGCCCCGGCCGGCCGCTCTTCTCCGGGTGAAACTGAACCGCAACGAGGTTTCCCCGGGCCACGGCGGAACAGAAGCGGATGCCGTAATCGGTCCAGCCGGTCGCCCAGGCATCGTCCGCCGGGGCCGGGTAGTAGGAATGGACAAAATAGAACTCGGCCTCCGCCGGGATCCCGGCAAAGACCGGATGGCCCTCGCTGAACGCCACGCGGTTCCAGCCCATGTGCGGGATCTTGAGCCGTTGCCCCCCCTCCCGGAGGTCCGCCGGGAACCGTTTGACCTCCCCCGGCACGATGCCAAGGCAGGGGGTGTCGTCCTCTTCGCTCCTCTCGAAGATCACCTGGGTGCCGAGACAGATCCCGAGAACCGGCTTGCCCTCCCGCACCCATTTCCGCAGATGCCCGTCCAGGCCGCTCTCCCGGAGGTTCGCCATCGCCTGTCCTGCGGCGCCCACACCGGGAAAGATGATATGGCTCGCGTCATCCAATATCCCGGCATCATGGGTAACGATGCACGGTTCATGCAGGCTCTCCAACGCCCGCGCGACGCTGGTCAGATTCCCCGCTTTGTAGTCCACGATTCCGATCATGCTTCTCTCCCAAACTGATTTCCCTGCCAACCATCTCGTCTTTCCAACTCCCGGTCGATGGCGTCCGAAGGCTCTCATGTTAAATTTCCGGAACGACGATTTCTTCCGGCGGTATCCAGACCGCCTTGCCATTCCGCCAGATAGCGATAGGATTTCCGAGACGCTTGTGCTCGGCCAGCGCCTCGGCGACGGCTTCTTTCAAGGCCATCTCAGCCTTTACGCTCAGAGGCATTTTGTTTCATTATCCGGCACTCGTCCAAAGACGGGGCATACGAATAAGGTGAATTTTGTAGATCGCATCCTGCAGATCTTGGAAAAGTACGCTATCGAAAAGCCTAGTCGGGTTGTTCGGCGACCTTTTCCAGAAGTCTTTGGCAGGCCGTTTCCAATGGTCCCAGTTTGTTCTGAACCACATCCCATATAATTGGCAGGTTGATACCGAAATACTCATGAATGAGAATGTTACGTAGCCCTGTAATCTTGCGCCAATCGATCTCCGGCTCACTCTTTTGTATGGTCTCAGGCAGATTCCCCGCGGCCTCACCAATGATTTCAAGGTTCCGGACGACGGCGTCCTGGGTTTTTCGGTCCTTTGCAAAAACGTCTTCGCTTTGGTCCGCCACATATATTCGAATTTGCTGGATGGCTTCCAAGATATCATCGAGATAGAGCCTGAAGTCCCTACGCATAGGCCGCCTCGCGGGTGACGATCGGCTTGAGGCGCGGCTTAAGGCAATCCGCCAACACCAGATCTACGGGGCGTCCAAGTTTATCTTCGAGGAAGAACTTCAGATCCATATAATGGTCGAAGGTGGGATGAGCCAGTTCGACCAGGATGTCCATGTCGCTCTTGTCGCTGGCGGAACCGTAAAGGACAGACCCGAACAAGCCTATGCGTCTCACGGAAAACCGCGTTTCAAAGTCTTGTTTGTGCAATCTAAGGAAATCGAGAATCTCATCGCTGCTCAACATAGCCCGCCTCCTGTCCGCTCAATCCGATGACCCGAATGAAACATCGTGTTTCGGCTATTTGTGAAAACGATATTGCATACTTTTCAAGATCGGTCAATTAACCGTTCAAAGAGATGAAACCTTAATTGTCCTTGACATTGGATGCAAGATGCCCTATAGACCGCCGCACAAGTAAGTTTGGATCGAGATATTTTGACGTTCACGGAGTGGGCCACCATACTTGTTAGAGAGTATCGGTGGTTTTTTCTTTTTGCCATCATGTAAATCCGACTTAAAAAACATCTTGGGACAGGATGGATATGGGAGATCACTATGGGCAGATCCATGTATCAGTACGGCAATCAGACGAAGGAAAAAGAGAGGCAGCTCAAACAAATCGCTAAACATTTAAAGCGCTCCCTGGCGAAGCAGCAGGCCGATAGGGAGGGGCAAACCTTGCCGGAAGAGGCAACCATAAATGAAAGGACTGAAAATGAAGAATGAAGATGTGATTCTCTATAGCGGCGGCATTCAGGGGGCGGAAGCCGAATTCGGGGCCAACGCGGAACGCCTCGGCATTACCGAAGTCAATTTCTCATTTGAAGGACACCAGATCGCCCGCAACCGGGGCTTGCATGTTCTCAATCCGGAGGAACTCAAGAATGGCGACGTCAGCCTGGAATATGTTTCCCGATTGATGAACCGCCGCTATACGGAAAGTCCCACCATTCGAAAAGTGCTGCAAAGCATCTGGTATCAGGTGAACAGCGGTCAGGAAATTTACGTGGTCGGCGAAATTCTGGAGGACAAGACCGTCAAAGGCGGGACCGGATGGGGCGCCGAATTTGCCAAGCTGTGCAACAAGCCCCTATACGTGTTCGACCAGAAACGGAATGGCTGGTTCACCTGGAGCAAAACGGACTGGGTCGAATATCAGGCAGGCGAGGGACCCACCATCAGCCATCCCCATTTCACGGGAACGGGAACCCGCTTTCTCGAAGAAGCCGGCAGGACGGCCATCCGCGAATTGTTCGCGCGCTCCTTCGCATAAAGGCGCGGGCGGATGATCAACGCATCCGGTCCTACAGCCTCGTCAACTGGCGGTACTTGATCCGGTGCGGCTGGCTCGCGGCCGCGCCCAGGCGGGCCTTTCGGTCCGCCTCGTATTCGGAGTAGTTCCCCTCAAACCAGACCGTTGAACTCTCCCCCTCGAAGGCCAGGATGTGCGTGGCAATCCGGTCGAGGAACCAGCGGTCGTGGCTGATGACGACGGCGCAGCCGGCAAAGTTCTCCAGCGCCTCTTCGAGTGCCCGCATCGTGTTCACATCGAGGTCGTTCGTCGGCTCGTCGAGGAGCAGGACGTTCGCCCCCTCCTTGAGCATCCGCGCCAGGTGGACGCGGTTCCGCTCGCCCCCGGAGATCTGGCTTACCCTCTTCTGCTGGTCGGTTCCTGAAAAGTTGAAGCGCGAGACGTAGGCCCGGGAGTTCATCTCCCGGTTCCCGAGCAGAATGATATCCTGCCCTTCGGAAATCGTCTCCCAGATCGTCTTGCCGGGATCGAGAACGTCGCGGCTCTGGTCCACATAGGCGAGTTTCACCGTATCGCCGATCCGGATCGTCCCGGAATCGGGCTGCTCCTGGCCGGTGATCATCCGAAAAAGGGTGGTCTTCCCTGCGCCGTTCGGACCGATGATTCCGACGATCCCGCCGGGCGGCAGGTTGAAAGACATGTTATCGACCAGGAGGCGGTCGCCGTAGGCCTTGCCCACCCCCTGAGCCTCGATGACGAGTTTGCCCAGGCGGGGTCCGGGCGGAATGTAGATCTCCAGCTCCTTTGCACGGGCGTCCATCTCCTGGGAAAGAAGGTTTTCGTAGGAGCTGATACGGGCCTTGGATTTCGCATGTCGCCCCTTGGGGGACATTCGGATCCACTCCAACTCCCGTTGCAGGGTCTTCTGCCGCTCACTCTCCGTCTTTTCCTCCTTCTGAAGGCGGTTCTGCTTCTGTTCAAGCCAGGAGGAGTAGTTCCCTTTCCAGGGAATCCCCTCTCCCCGGTCCAGCTCCAGAATCCAGCCCGCCACGTTGTCGAGGAAGTAACGGTCATGGGTGACGGCGATGACCGTGCCCGCGTATCTCTGCAGGTGGTGCTCCAGCCAGGCGACGGACTCGGCATCGAGGTGGTTCGTCGGCTCGTCGAGGAGCAATATGTCGGGGCTCTGGAGGAGGAGCCGGCAGAGGGCGACCCGTCTGCGCTCGCCCCCGGAGAGGACCTTCACCAAGGTTTCGCCGGGGGGGCAGCGGAGGGCGTCCATCGCCATGTCGAGGCGGGAATCGAGATCCCATGCATCATGGGCGTCCAACTTCTCCTGAACCTTCGCCTGGCGGTAAACGAGTTTGCCCATCTCCG
>JAHFBU010000062.1 GCA_023249795.1 Syntrophaceae bacterium | reverse complement strand
CGCCTCGATGAGGCGCTGGCTCGGATCGAAAAGGCGTTCGCCTGACAGGCTGTTTCTTCCGGGGACACGTTCCGATCCCTTCGGGCTTGGAACATGTCCCCGATCCCTCCTGAGAGGAAGATATGGAAATCGGTATACTGGGGCTTCCCCAGAGCGGCAAGAGCACACTCTTCGAAATCATGACCGGCGTTCGGAGCCGGGAGATGCACGGGGAGACCTGCGTCCGGGGGCTGGCTTCGGTTCCCGACGCCCGCTTCGACCGCCTGGTGGAGATCTTCAAACCGGTCAAGGTCTCGCCCGCGAAGGTTCCCTTCAGCGACGTAAACGCCGTCGGGGAGAAGGCATGGGATGCCGTCCGGCAGAGTCTCTCCGGGGCCGAGGGGCTCCTCCACGTCGTCGATGCCTTCACCGCGGCTGACCTTTCCGAGATCCTAAGCCGTTACCGAAAATTGGAAGATGAGCTGATCCTCTCCGACCTGATGATCGTTGAGAACCGGCTGGAGCGTCTCACGAAGATGGCGAAAAAACCGATGACGCCCCAGGATGCGCTTCATGCCCGTGTTCTGCCGAGGCTGCAGGAACAGCTTGAGGCGGGGAAGCCGCTGCGGGGGCTGACCCTTGCCGAAGAGGACCGGCACGGCCTCCGGAGCTTTTCGTTCTGGACGATCCGGCCGGAGCTCGTCGTGGTCAATACATCCGAAGAAAATCCCGGCATGGCCGATACCCTTGTTCGCGAGCTGGGGCCGGACATTCCGGTGATCGGGATCTGCTGCGCGATCGAGGTGGAGCTGATGGCCCTCCCTCCGGAGGAGCGAAAGGAATTTCTGGATTCGCTCGGTGTCGAAGAGGCCGCCTTCGGACGGGTGATCCGCGCGGCCTTCTCCCTCCTGGGCCGGATCTCCTATTTCACCGTCGGTGAGGACGAGGTGAAGGCCTGGGTCATTCCCGCGGGCACCAAGGCCCCGCGGGCGGCCGCCGTAATCCACAACGACTTCGATCGGGGATTCATCAAGGCTGAAATCATCGGCTTCGATGAGTTCATCGCCTGCGGCGGGAGCTATGCGGCGGCCAAGGCGGCGGGGAAGCTCCGCCTCGAGGGCAAGGAGTATGTCGTCCGGGACGGCGAGATCATCAACTTCCGCTTCAACGTCTGATCAGACCTTCCAGAGCGGCGATGCTGTCAAAAACATAATCGGGACGGACGGGGGATGCCGCCAGCATCTTCGCGTCGGTGACGCCGGTCAGGACGAGGGCCGTCTTCATCCCCGACTCCCGCCCCATCCGGATGTCCGTTTCGAGACGGTCGCCGACGAGCAGGCACTCCGAAGCTTCCAGCCCCATCACTTCCAGGATCGCCGAAAGGGTGTACGGCGAAGGTTTTCCGACAATCGCCTCCACCTTTCGGAGCGTCACCGCTTCGAGGTGGGCGATCACTCCGGCGCAGTCGGGAAGCTCTCCCCCCTCAATCGGACAGGTCCGGTCGGGGTTGGTCGCCACGAAATGCGCCCCCCGCTTGAGCGCCTCGCAGGCGATGCAGACTTTCCGGTAGTCGAAGGTCCGGTCGAAGGAGGCGATGACCCATTCGATCCGCGTCGGATCTTCGCAGATTTCAAATCCCGCCCTTTGCAGTTCCTCGACGAACGGGGCCTCGCCGATGGCAAACACCCTTGCCCCGGGGGCTCTTTTGGTCAGATAACGGACCATGACGAACGAGGAGTTGATCACCTCCTCCGGCGCCGTGGGGATCCCCAGACGGGTCAGTTTCGCCGCGTAATGCTCCCGTGTCTGGAGCGCCTTGTTGGAAAGGAAGAGGACTTTCCGACCCGCTTCCCGAAGCAGGCGGATGACCCGGTCCGCGCCGGGGATCAGGCGCTCGCTGAGATAGACCGTTCCGTCCAGATCGAATATGAACCCCTTGAACATCAACCGAAGACCCCTCCCATCTTGGAGCCGGCCATCCGGTTGATGATAAACAGGCAGGCGGCGCCGAGGATGATCAGAATGAAACCGAGGGCGGCCGCCTCGTTGACGGAGCCGCCGATGTAGAAGTTGAAGATGCCCACCGTCATCATCTCATGGCCGGGTATGACCAGCAAGAGCGTGGCCGAGGCCTCCTGGAGTGCCAGGATGAAGGAGTAGAGGGACCCCACCAGAACCCCCTTCCAGATCAGCGGGAGCGTGACGTCCTTGAACGTTCTGGCCTTGGTGGCGCCGACGCTCTCGGCCGCCTCCTCGAAGGAACGGTGGACAATCAGGAGCGACGCAAAGGTTCCCCGCACCGTATAGGGCAGCCGCCGGACCGCCAGAACCACGGGGATGACGATCCACATGCCGATGAGGGCCGTGGTCATGAAGGGTAAGGGGTCGCGGAAGGCGCGCATGTAGGCGATGCCGATGCCGGTCCCCGGCAGGGCCAGGATCAGCGTGGTCAGCGAATCGAGAACGCCCCGCCCCGGCAGTCTGGTCCGGGACATCACCCAGGCGATGGGCACCCCCACGGCGATACAGATCACCACCGATATCCCCGAGTAGAGCAGGCTGTTGATGATGAACTTGGGCGTCTCGATGGCCACCCGTTCGAAGTACTGGAGCGTATACTTCACCGGGAAGGGGGTCAGCGCCCACCCCCTGCCGAAGGAATCCAGCGCGAGTCCCAGATAGGGGATGAAGGCCAAAATCAGGATGAACGCCAGGAAGGCTATCGCCCCCGCCTGTGCCAGGGGGGAGAGCTTCTTCCTCTCGATCACCGAATAGGAGAGGGAGCTGTAATCCTTGATCGACACATATTTCTTGGCGATGATCAAAAAAAGGATGGCCAGGATCACCATGATGGCCGAAATGACGATCCCCATCTTGAAGAGACGCCGGTCCACGAACTGGACGATGTTCAGATAGGCCTGGGAGGCGAGCAGGTCGGAGATTCCGACCACCAGCGGCGTGGCGAAATCGGCGAAGGTCCAGATGAAGACCAGAAGCGCGCCCGAAACGTAGCCCGGGGTCGTCAGCGGGAAGGTGATATCCCGGAACTTGCGGAGTCCGCGGGAGCCGACGCTTTCGGCCGCCTCGTCCAGCGAGGGCGAGATCTTCCCCATGGCATCGACGATGGAGAGCGTCATCAGCGGAAACAGGTGCAGCGTCTCCACCAGCAAGACCCCGTGGAGCCCGTACATGAAGTTGATCGGATGCTGGAGTCCGAAATAGTCCTGGAGGATGATGTTGACGGTTCCGGCGCGCCCCATGATGAAGACGAAACCCATCACGCCGACGAGGGGAGGCATGATCATCGGGATGATCGTCAGATAGGAGAAGAGCCCCCGGCCGGGGAAATCGTACCGCAGCAGAAGAAATGCGATGGCGATCCCGATGATGGAGGTGGTGATCACGGTGCCCACCCCCAGGAGCATGGAGTTCATCAGGGATTTCAGGTAGAAGGCGTCAGTAAAGAAATCCTGGAAATTCGCCAGGGTGAAGATGCCCGCCTCGGTCGTGAAACTGTCATAAAAAAGACGGATCAGCGGGTAGATCAGGAAGATGATGAAAAAGGCCCAGATGGCCGCGTAACCAAGAATACCGCCGATCTTCATCTCCGACCAGACGCTGGGCTTGGGCAGGGCAACGGCGGTTCCTTCATTCACGTTGGCGGTCCTCTCTTCTCAAGCGGGAATTCCCAGGGTGATCCGGATGGGAAAACGCACATGCACCTTCTGGCCGACGGGGAACGGTTGCTGGTTCCAAGGATTCTGCACGTCCACCTTGAAGGTGGTCTCCGGATCCAGCTCGATGTCATAGCGGATCGTGTTGCCGATATAGGAGGCGAAGCCAACCTCTCCGGCGAGCAGGTTCATGTCGTCGCTGGCCTCCCCGGAGGCGCAGATGGAGGCGACCTCGGGGCGCACGGTCACCTTGCAGGGCTCTCCCGTCTTGAAACGGCTTTCAAAGAGGCACCGGATCAGGCCGACGCGGGTCTCAACGGCCATCCAGCCCTTTGCCTCCCTGATCTCCTTTACATGGCCGGCGATCAGGTTGTTGATGCCGATGAAATCGGCCACGAAGGGGTTTTCCGGCCGCTGGTAAAGGTCGCGGGGGGAGCCGAGCTGCTGGAGCTTCCCGTGATCGAGGACGGCGATGCGGTCCGAGAGGGTCAGGGCCTCCTCCTGATCGTGGGTGACATAGATGGCGGTGATCGCCAGCTCCTTCTGGAGCTTCCGGATTTCGGCGCGCACCTGCTGGCGGATCTTGGCATCGAGGTTGGAGAGGGGTTCGTCGAGCAGGAGCACATCCGGGTTGAGGACGAGGGCGCGGGCCAGGGCCACGCGCTGCTGCTGGCCGCCCGAAAGCTGGCCGGGATACCGCTTTTCGAGCCCCGTCAGGTTGACGAGGGAGAGGGCATGGTTCACCTTCCCGGCTCTCTCTTTGGCGGGGACCTTCTTGATCTTGAGGCCGTAGGCCACATTGTCGAAAATGGTCATGTGTGGCCAGAGGGCGTAGTTCTGGAAGACCATGCCGATGTTCCGTTCATAGGGGGGGATGGCCGACACCTCCCGATTCCCGAAGAAGATCTCCCCGCCGTCGGGCTTGTGAAAGCCGCCGATGAGGCGCAGGATCGTCGTCTTGCCGCAACCCGAGGGACCGAGCAGGGTAAAAAGCTCGCCGTCCCGGATGTCCAGGGAGACGTGACTGACGGCCTCCAGGGCGCCGAATCTTTTCACCATGTCTTTCAATTGGATGTTCATCGTTCAGAATCCTGTTGATGGAGACAAGCGGGCATCTTTCGGGTTCCGGGGATTCCCGGGGGTTGCAGACGAAGGCAACTCCCCGAAGGAATGATCGGGGAGCTGCCGTGCATGGTCCGGGAACGGGCGTTACTTTTTGATGAGTTCCTTGTGCTTTTCGGCGATCTCCTTCCGGAAGTAGGCGTTCACCTCTTCGTTCCGTTTCTTCTCGCCTGCGACCTTGGGGTCATAGACATTGCCGACCGGGATGTCATAGAAGGAGCGGATACCGGCGGTGAACTGGACTGCCTTCTCCGCGTTGGAGCCGGGCGCCCCCTGCACCTTGTACTTGGGGGTGATCGGGTAGAGGCCGCGTTCCATGAAGATTCTCTGCCCCTCTTCGGTCAGCAGGAACTCGACGAAGGCATGGGCCGCCTTGGGATGGGGAGCCCCCTTGAGGACCGCCATCGGTTCGGGAGTCACGTAGGCGTTTTTCGGATAGACGAACATCACGTCGTAGCCGCCCAGGACCTCGGCGAAGGCCATGTAACTGGGGACCGCCACGCCGACGGCAAACTCGCCCTTGGAGACGACGCTCGGCACGTCGCGGGATCGGGCCGTGAAGATCCCCGTGTTGGCCGCGAGCTTCGTCAGCCAGTCCCAGCCCTTTTCCCAGCCGTACATGGCCAGGATCACTTCATAGCTCGCGTGGCTGGAGCTGGACCGGTCCGGCGTGCACTGGGCAATCTGGCCCTTGAGCTTGGGATTGAGCAGATCGTCCCAGCCCTTGATCTCGACGCCGAGCCGCTTGAGCAAGGTCGGCTGGTAGATCAGACCGTAGGGTTCGAGGGTGGTTCCCACCCAATACCCTTTGGGATCCTTCAGGGGAAGTCCGATGGGTTTGCCGATCGTGGCCGGGATTTCATCCCACATCGCCTTGGGAATCGCCACCTTGTCCAGGAGACCCTGATCGGCCAGCAGGTCGAACAGCGTTCCCTCACCGCCCCAGAAGACATCCGCCTGGGGCTTTCCCTTCCACTCGACGATCTGGCCGTAGGCGACCGGCGTGCCCTGTGGCATGGCGCTGGTCTTCAAGTCCACGTTGTATTTCTTCTTCACGAAAGCCGCGAAGGCCTTCAGGGCCGGATCGTGGACGTCCTTGGAGACCGGCGTGATGAGATAGAACTCATTCTCGATCGCCTGGGAGAAACCGATCCCGGACAGACAGAAGAAACCCATGACCGCCAGGGCGATGACCACTGCAAAACGTTTCATGATATCTTCCTCCTTGTTGATGTTTGCTGATGGAATGTCTTGAATATCACTCTCCCCCCGGAGAGAGGGGTTCCCATAGAAATTCGGATATTTCTGAAGCCTTTTTCCGGCCGATTGATGTCGTTTGGAACTAAACCCAAACCGAAAAAATGTCAAGCAAAAGCGCAGAATAAGGGTTGCACTATGCGGGTCAAGGGATTTATAGAGATTTTGCCGTTCGAATTTGGGCCGGGAACCGTGCCCCGGCCAAAGAAGGAGGAAGGATGACCAAGGCATACGTTCACGGATATGATCCGCGGGAGAACATTCGCTTGCAGGACCAGGCCTCCACACTGGTCGAGCTGTTGCATTCCGACACCGCCTATCCCGCGGGAAGCCGTGTTCTGGAAGCCGGTTGCGGGGTCGGGGCCCAGACCGTGACGCTGGCCAGAAACAGCCCGGATGCCCTGATCACGTCGATCGACCTATCCGGAACCTCCGTCGCCGAGGCCAGAAGAAATGTGTCGGCGGCCGGCCTGACCCATGTGCAGATCGAACAGGGGGACATCTTCAACCTTTCCTATGCGCCGGACTCCTTCGACCATATCTTCGTCTGTTTTGTGCTGGAGCATCTCGCAAATCCCGTCCTGGCTTTGCAGGCATTGAGCAGGTATCTGAAGCGCGGAGGGACGATCACCCTCATCGAGGGGGACCATGGCTCGGCCTATTTTCATCCGGACAGCGAGGCAGCGCACAGGGCGATCCACTGCCAGGTCGCGTTGCAGCGAAAGGCGGGCGGCAACGCCATGATCGGCCGGGAGCTCTATCCCCTCCTGCATCAGGCGGGTTATGACCGCATCCGCGTCTCTCCGCGGATGGTATATGTCGATGCATCGAGACCCGAACTCGTGGACGGTTTTACGAAGAGGACCTTCACGGCGATGATCGAGGGCGTTCGGGAACCGGCGATCAGGGCAGGGATGATCGATCCGGCCGATTTCGATCTGGGGATCAGGGATCTCTACCGGACAACCCAGGCGGACGGGGTCTTCTGTTACACCTTCTTCAAGGCTGTCGGAGAGAAGAAATAATCAATGGCTGGATTCCCGCTTCCGCGGGAATGACAACAAGTAACAATATCCGATATTTTACGATGCCGTCGAAGAGCTTGATGCGACAACATAGGAGAGGCCCGTGTCCATGAATGTATCAGTTATTCTCGCCCATCCCGATCCCGGCAGTTTCAGCCATGCCATTGCGCAAACCGCGGCCGAGCATATCCAAAAGAATGGGCACGGCATTCTCTTCCATGACCTCTACTGCGAAGGATTCGATCCGTTGCTGGCTGCACGGGAATTTCCTGAAGACGCATCCCTGCCCCCGGCCATCCGAGCGCATTGTGATGAAATCCGTGAAGCCGACGGCATTGTGATTGTTCATCCGAACTGGTGGGGCCAGCCCCCGGCGATACTCAAAGGCTGGATCGACAGGGTGCTTCGTCCGGGGATCGCTTATCAATTTCTGGAAGGGGATTCGGGCGAGGGGGTGCCGAAGGGGCTGCTCCGGGCCCGGACCGCCATTGTTTTCAATACAGCAAATACGGAGCCGGCAAGGGAACAGAACGTTTTTGGCGACCCGCTTGAAGCGATCTGGAGGAACTGCATCTTCGGCCTCTGCGGCGTCAATCTCTTTCACCGACGGACGTTCAGCGTTGTTATTACCAGCACGGAAGATCAACGCAGGCAGTGGCTCAATGAGGTCAGGGCGATGGTCGATTCGGTCTTCGGCCGTTCTTAATCCATTTTCTCCGGAAGAGCCTCGCGCAGAAGCTGAAGGGGATGAATGACCTTGAGGCCCGTCAGGCGGCGGAGCTGCATCCGGCAGCCTTCGCAATCCGTGATGATGATATCGGGCTTCATCCGGCCGACCGCCTCCGCCAGATCCTTTCCGATCTCCTCGGCAATCGCGAACTTCTCCTTCTTGAAGCCATAGAGCCCTCCCAGGCCGCAGCAGTCTGCCTCGATCAGGCGGATCTCCAACCCCGGGATGAGGCGCAGCAGCTCCAGGGCGGGGAGGCCGATGTTCAGAGCCCGGAGGTGGCACGGGGCGAAGTAGGCCGCCCTCATGGAAATCGGCCGGAAGGCCACCGCCGATTTTTCCTCGGCGTGCAGGCGCAGCAGGAATTCGCAGATATCGAAGAGCTGTCCCGCGAGCTCCTCCGCGCCGGGGAGGTTGAGGAGACGGGCGTACTCGTGGCGGAGCATCAGGCCGCAACTGGTCGATGAGAAGACGATGTAGATTCCCTCCCGCACCGTGGGTTTAAGCAGGCCGATGTTCCGGAGGCCCATCTCCCGCGCCCCCT
>JAHFBU010000304.1 GCA_023249795.1 Syntrophaceae bacterium | reverse complement strand
CTGGGGAAGCGGGTGCTCCGCGTGGAGACGGCATCGCTCGCTCTCCTCGCGATCCTCCAGTACGAAGGGGGCGGCCGGGAGACGGCATCAACGTCGGCGAAGGAATAAAACCATGACGGATAGAAAATACGGCGGATTCTGGCGAAGATTTTTCGCCTTTCTCATCGATAAGGTGATTCTCTATGTTGTCTCCCTGATCCTGTTCCTGATCGGCCTTCTCGCCATGGGCCTGAAGGGCGACATGATGAGCCGCGCTGCGGCCTCCCCCGAGGATATCATGCAAGGGGTGGGCGCCATTTGGCTCATCTACCTCACCGCGTCGTTCCTCGCCGGCATGACCTACTTCACCTGGTTTCACGGCATCGGGGGGCGGACACCGGGGAAAATGCTTCTCGGCCTGCGCGTGATCCAGGCGTCGGGCGACCCGATGACCCCCGGCCTCGCCTTCCTGCGATGCGTGGGTTACCTGATCTCCGGCCTCGTCTTCGGCCTCGGTTTTCTCTGGATCGCCTTTGACGGCAGGAAACAGGGGTGGCATGACAAGATTGCCGCCACCCTCGTTATCCGCGAGAGACGAATATCCGATCGGGATACACACAGGAGTTTTACCGAATATGACGCGGGCGGGAAGACGGCGCCGGACGGAGGCGCTATTGAAACGCCCTCATCCGTCCCCGAACCGGTCAGTTCCCTTCCTCGTCCGGAAGAACGGCAAGAATAAACGTGCACCGATCATTTCCCGCCTCGCCTGAAATGGAGCCGTGTGCGACGGGAAAAATGGCTTGACAAACGGGGGGCATATTTTATAGAGAGACCTACCATTTCGGCGGTTGCCCGCCGAACGGGGGCCGGTAGCTCAGTCGGTAGAGCAACGGACTGAAAATCCGTGTGTCGACAGTTCAATTCTGTCCTGGCCCACCATAGAAATAAAGGGGTTACAGATCAACGTCTGTGACCCCTTTTTCTTTACCCGCCCTTTTGCCGTTTAATGAATGTCACTCAATTTATAGCCCTTCTCATTGAAAAGCCGCAGGCACGCATTCACGACGTTTGGATCATAGAGGACGCCCATGTTCTTTGAAATCTCATCCAACGCTGCATTCAGCCCCACGGAGGGTCGGTAAGGACGGTGTGAAGCCATGGATTCCACGACATCGGCAACCGTCAGGATCCGGGACTCCATAAGGAGTCGGTCCCCCGTCAACCCGTTCGGATAACCTGATCCGTCCATACGCTCATGATGTTCGAGGACCATCCTGGCAATCGGCCAGGGAAATTCGATGCCCTTCAGGATGTCATATCCGGATTGGACATGGGTTTTGATGATGCTGAACTCTATCTTCGATAATTTCCTCGGCATGCTGAGAATCTCCGCCGGAACGGATATCTTTCCGACATCATGGATAATACCCGCCATGCGCATGCCGTCGATCTGATGGGGCGTCAGCCCCATCTCCGTGGCCATGGCACGAGACAGATCGGCCACTCTCCTTTGATGACCCGCCGTGTAGGGATCTCTTGTCTCTATCAAGGCAGCCATGGCATGAATGGTGGCCCCCAAGGCTTTCCGCACACGGTCAAAGCTCTGCTTCTTCTCGGTCACTTCCCTGATCATGCCGCCGACACCGGTTCTGCCGTCCTGCAGAGCCACCGGATAATTTGTCGTCTCGAAGATTCTGCCGCCAAGGTCCTCTTCGGTGACGGTAATCGATTTCGTTTGGACCGCCTTCAGGTCGGAAATCCGGCGACTCCGGGCCGCGGCTTCAGGCATCAACTCAAAGTCCGTCTTGCCGATCACGTCGGCCGGTTTTAGTCCAAAATATTTTGCCAGCGGGTCGTTGGCGATCAGATGCCGAAACCGCTCGTCTTTGACATACACGAGGTCGGAGGTGGCGTTGATGAAGGCCCGATAAAGCTCTTCGCTCTCCCTCAAAGATTGCTCCGCGCGCTTGCGGGCGGTAATGTCTTTTGAAGCCACCGTTACGGTGGTGATCCTTCCATCTGAATTTCTGACAGGGCTGAACGTTCTGAGAAAATACTTGTTGTCTCTTTTGCTTCGGTGTTCAGTCTGCAGAGATTTTCCCGTTTCCAGCACCGCGTCAACCGCCCCGGCAAACAATTCCGCGTCTTCTTCGGAATGTAATTCGCCATAGCCTCTGCCTTCGATCTCTTTCAATGTCATACCCAGCCTGGACTGATAGTTTTCATTCACGAACCGGTACCGGAGGTCCCTGTCCACGAGAT
>JAHFBU010000303.1 GCA_023249795.1 Syntrophaceae bacterium | reverse complement strand
GTGCCGGAGGAGAGCCAGACGAGCGAACTGGCGCCGCGAAAAGAGGCTTCGGATAAAACAATATCGCTGAATCCCGCCGTCCGCCTCTTTTCCGTTGTCCTTGCTCCCCCCACACTGGAGGACCCCTGCGGAGACTATGAGCGCCTGGTCGCGGCCCTTTCGGACCGATTCGGCCTTCCACGGCCGGAGATCGACCATTCAGCGCTGATCGGGCTTCCCGGCGTCCTCCGGAAAGGCAATGGGACGGTCACCGCCGCGCTTTGGAGGGAACAGGAGATCCTTGCCGTCTTTCCCGGAGAGGTAAAGGAGGCCTACGGCATTGCCATCGACATTGGTTCGACCACCGTGGCCGGATATCTCTGCAGCCTGACAACCGGCGAGCTTATCGCCACCGGGTCGCTGATGAATCCCCAGGTCGCATACGGCGACGATGTGATGGCGAGGATCACCTATGTGATGGAGCATCCGGATGGACTGGAGACATTGCGGCGGGCCATCGTCGAATGCCTCAATGACCTCATTCGAAACGTGACCGGCAACGCCGGCCTTCTCCCCATCGACATCCTCGAAATCACAATCGTCGGAAACACGGCGATGCACCACCTGTTTCTTGGACTGGACTCCAAGCCGCTCGGTGTCGCCCCCTTTACTCCGGCACTCCTTCACAGCATGAACATCAAGGCCCGAGATCTCGGTCTCGCGGTGCACCCCGCCGCCAATGTTTACATCCTGCCGATCGTGGCGGGTTTCGTTGGCGCGGACAATGTCGGGGTGTTGATCGCGGAAGAACCCTACCGACGGGACGAGATGGTCCTCATCATCGACGTGGGAACAAACGGGGAATTGATTCTGGGCAACCGGGAGAGACTTCTTTCAGCCTCCTGCGCAACCGGTCCCGCCCTGGAAGGGGCGCACATCCGCTTCGGAATGCGGGCGGCCCCCGGGGCAATCGAGCGGATTCGAATCGATCCGGAGACGCTGGAGGTCTTCTTCAAGATTATCGGCGAAGCGTGCCGGCGGCCACTCACGAATATCGGCGCCCGCGGGATCTGCGGCTCGGGGATCATCGACGGCGTGGCCGAACTCTATCGGGCCGGCATCATCGACAAAAGCGGCCGATTCCGTTCCGACCTCGCAACGCCGCGGCTCCGTTTGACCGACGGGAAACCGGAGTTTATCATCGCCTGGCCGGAAGAGACCTCTCTGGAGCAGCCGATCACGATCAGCCAGCAGGATGTCCGGAGCGTCCAGCTTGCCAAAGGCGCCCTCTATGCCGGCGCAAAACTGATGATGAAAAGATTGGGAATCGAAAAACTGGACCGGGTGATCCTCGCAGGCGGCTTCGGGAGCTACATCGACAAGACGGAGGCGATGATCCTTGGAATGTTTCCCGATTGCGACCCCGATTGCGTCTTGTCGGTCGGCAACGCGGCCGGCGACGGGGCGAGAATCGCCCTGCTGAACCGCGACAAGCGTGAGGAGGCTGAGCGGATGGCCCGGCGGGTCGAATACGTCGAGCTGACCCTTGAAAAAGAGTTTCAGAAGGAGTTCATCGCCGCCATGTCGATTCCGCACATGACGGATAAGTTTCCTCGTTCAGCAGGCTGATGGGAAACACCCATCCGCTGCGAGTTTCGCCGCCTTCAGCGTGTTGGTCATCAGCATCGCGACCGTCATCGGCCCCACGCCTCCCGGAACCGGGGTGATCATCGACGCCTTCTCCTTCACCGCCTCGAAATCCGTATCGCCGCAAAGTCTGGCCTTCCCTTCGGGGGTCGTTCCGATCCGGTTCATTCCGACATCGATAACGACCGCCCCCGCCTTGACCATGTCCGCCGTGATCGTGCGCGGCTTTCCCGCCGCCACGATCAGGATGTCCGCCCGCCGGATGTGAGAGGCCATATCCCTGGTTCCGGTATGGCAGATCGTCACCGTCGCATTCGCCCCCGGTTTTCTCTGCATCAGGATGTTGGCGATGGGCTTCCCGACGATATTCGACCGTCCGACGACGACCACTTCCGCGCCGTCAATCTCCACGCCGGAACGGATCAGCAGTTGCTGGATCCCCGCGGGCGTGCAGGGAAGGTAATCCGCCTCGCCGATGACCATCTTTCCGACATTCACCGGATGGAAGCCGTCCACATCCTTGTTCGGATCGATGGCGTAAAGTACCCTGGTCTCATTGATATGCCCGGGCAGCGGGAGCTGAACAAGGATGCCGTGAATCTTCGAATCCCGGTTGCAG
>JAHFBU010000061.1:422-8438 GCA_023249795.1 Syntrophaceae bacterium | reverse complement strand
AGCATGCCGGGACCTGCTTTCCGTCGTTGCCGGTGATATGCTCGTGCACGATCACGGTCAGGAAGACGGCCGGAGCCCCGGCCGACTCGCGCCATTCGCTCACCCTATCGGCGATTTCCATGCGGTCGCTATTATTAATAACCATAAATACCCCTTGCCGCCTGTTCAGCGGCGTAACCCATATCATTTCTCGCGCCGAAAAAGACGAGGGCGGAAGCGACATGCCCCGGTCTTTTACGGCAAGGGCATGTTCCGTGTCACTAAGATCCATTCAATGGAACCGATTCCCTGAGCTTATACTTCTGGATCTTGCCGCTGGCTGTCATGGGAAACTCGCCGACAAGAAAGACATGGCTCGGAATTTTGTACCGCGATATCCGCCCGACGCAGAATTCGGTCACCTCTTCAGCCGTCAACGATTCGCCGTCCTTGAGGATAATAAAGGCCCCGACCTCTTCCCCATATCTGGCGCTGGGAATCCCAACCACCTGCACATCCCTGATCGCGGGGATGCCGCGCAGGAATTCCTCGATTTCGCGGGGATAGATATTTTCGCCGCCACGGATGATCATGTCCTTGATCCGCCCCGTGATGCGGAAGTTCCCTTTTTCATCCTTCGCCCCCAGATCGCCGGAATGGAGGTATCCGTTCCGATCGATAATCTGCGCGGTCGCCTCGGCCATCTTATAGTACCCCTTCATGACGTTGTAACCGCGGCAGCACATCTCGCCGTCCACGCCCACGGGGCACTCTTCGCCCGTTTCGGGGTGGAGGACCTTGACGTCCATGCCGGGAAATGCCCTGCCGACCGTGCTCACCCGGTCCTCCAGAGGGTCGTCCGTTTTCGACTGGGTCATGCCGGGAGAGGTCTCGGTCAGCCCGTAGACGATCGTGATTTCCCGCATGTTCATCTCTTCGGTCACCCGGCGCATCACCTCGATCGGACAGGGAGAGCCCGCCATAATGCCCGTGCGGAGCGAAGACATCCCGAACATCTTAAACATCGGATGGTTCAATTCGGCGATAAACATCGTCGGAACGCCATACAGCGCCGTGCACCTCTCCTTTTGGACGGAAGCCAGCACAAGCAGCGGATCGAACTGTTCCACCGCCACGATCGACACACCGTGCGTGATCGCCGCCATGACACCCAGCACCAGCCCAAAACAGTGGAAAAGCGGCACACAGAGGCAGAGCCGGTCGGCGTGGGAAAACTTCTGGTTTTCGCCGATGGTCAACCCGTTGTTCAGGATATTGTGATGGGTCAGCATCACCCCCTTGGGGAAGCCTGTGGTCCCCGATGTGTACTGCATGTTGATCACGTCATGGCAGTCGAGGGAATTCTTGATCGCGTTGAGAGAGTCATCGCTCTCCTGAGCTCCGAGCAGCAGGATTTCCTGGGTATTGAACATTCCCCGGTGTTTTTCCGGACCGATGAAAACGACGTTCTTCAGACGGGGAAAGCGCGCGCTCACGAGTTTTCCCCGCTGAGAGGTCTTCAGCTCGGGGATCAGTTCGTTCACCATCGACACGTAGTTGGAATCCCGGCAGCCGTCGATCAGGCAGAGCGTGGTAATGTCCGACTGCCCGATCAGATATTCGAGTTCGTGGGTTTTGTATGCCGTATTGACGGTGACCAGAACCGCGCCAATCTTCGCGGTCGCAAAAAAGACCGTCAGCCAGTCCGGGACATTGGTGGCCCAGAGCCCCACGTGGTCCCCTTTTTTGATGCCGATCGCCAGAAAGCCTTTCGCAAGCCGGTTCACCCGCTCGTCAAAGGCTCGGAACGTAAAACGCAGATTCCGGTCGGAATAGATCAGAAAAGCATCATCGGGATAGCGGGCGGCCTGCTCCTCGAACACCTGTCCGATCGTTTTGGTGATGAACTCCATCGGCAGCACCCTCCCTAAAAAGGCGTATAGACGACCGCCAGAATTCTGGCATCCCGGTCGCTTTTGCAGTGCACGTTATGAGAAACGATGGAATCGTAATAAATGGAATCCCCCTCTTCGAGCAGATAGGTCTCCCTGCCGTAGGAAACCTCGACTGTTCCGGAGAGCACGAAGATGAACTCCTCGCCCTCATGGGCGGACAGAACAATCTCCCGGGCCGAAGACGGATGGATATCGATCACGAAGGGTTCCATGTGCCGCCCGGTTTTGTCGGCCCCGAGGGCGTGGAAATCGAGGTCTGCGCGTCCGGCACGGCCCTTTTCGGAAAACATCACCGCCTTCGGCCGGTCGCCCGACCGTGTGAGGACCGGGCCGATATGTTCCTGATCGTCAAGAAACGTCCCGAGGCGGACGCCGAGCACGCGCGCGATTTTAACCAGCGGGGACAACGACGGGATCAACTCTCCCGCTTCGATCCGGTCGATCAGCCCTGTGTCAAGTTCCGAGCGCTCCGCAAGTTCCTGTCGGGATATCTTCCGGGATTCCCTGATCTGCGCAACCTTCACTCCAATATTGTTCTTTTCGGCCATGCCTGCCTCTCCTTCAAGTCACGGTCTTCCCATGGGTCATCCAATGGGTCCGGTCGCGGCGCAACCGACGCGAGTTTTGCCGCCCCCCTTATCGCAACGATGTTCCTCCTGTCAAGGAGAAGGGCCATCGCCCGGCCCATCCGAAGCTACCGCCCGAGGAGAAGGTCTGGGGAATCGGTCCGGGAACGGTTCACGAAACCCGGCATCGGGATCTGGCTGGAGCTCCGGAG
This sequence comes from Syntrophaceae bacterium, assembly GCA_023249795.1. GTDB lineage: Bacteria > Desulfobacterota > Syntrophia > Syntrophales > UBA5619 > UBA5619. Next base: position 5,726 of record JAHFBU010000061.1, on the reverse strand, counting down.
GGAGCCTGTCTATCCGGGCTTTCCGGAGGAGAAGAGCGCTTACGGAACCCTGTTGGCGGCCTGGAAGGCCAGTTTCATCTCCTGAATGCGCAGTGAGGATCCGGTGAACATCCCGTCCGGAAATTTGTAGTATTTAAGGATGCCATTGAGGATTTCTGTTTCCATATACAAATTCACCGACATCCCGGCAAGATATTGCAGGCGCAGGTTGCGGTCCCAATTGATCTGCGCGTTCTCCATCCACTCCTTCATATCGGCCGCACGGCCCGCATAGGTGGCCAAAAGCGCAATCTCCGGGTCCCCCCATAGGTTCGGCTTCCATCTTATATTCGCTGAATCCGCGCCAAAACCGACTTCCATGAGCGATTCCCTCACACGCGCGTAATCCGGACGGTTCAGTTTCTCATGCAATTTGTCCAGATCAATCCTGGTCGGCTCAGCCTGTCCCAGTAAAACCGCATCAAAACCCTCGCCATTGATGTCGTTGCTGAAGAGCATCCCGTTGGGGAATACCTGAAAAAAGGTCGCGATCACGCTCTTGGTCGTCTCATTGTCGCTCTCGTAAATCGGTATCCACAGGCTCATCACACCACCCGGCTTCAGATGCTCCTTGCACATCCGGTAATACTCCACCGTATTGAGCGCGGCACATCCTTTGACCCAGGGATCAATGGGGTCGGAGGTGATGACGTCAAACTTCCGTTCCTTCGGCAGCGTGCGTATATAGTGACGGCCATCGTCGTAAACAACCCTGACTTCCTTGCCGTCCACCATGTGAGGATTCTCTTTGTCGATGCCGTCAACGATGTGATAGTTCACCTGGCCGAACATCGGCGTGACAATCTTGGGAACCAGCGGTTCAATGTCGCAGATCGTTATCCGCTTGATGTTCGGGTACGGCACAAAGGATCCCGCCGTTACCCCCGCGCCGCAGGCCACCACCAGCACATCCGTCACATCATCCGGGTTCGTTCGCGCCAGTACCGACAAATGCCCCAGCGCCCGCTGCAATCGCATGTCCTCCGGAGTGGTCGAAGCCTGTATTTTGCCCGCCCCATGAAAAAAGAGACTGCCCGAAGTCGATTTCGTGACCGCCACGGATACATTCATCCCTTCGCCTACATAAACACAATAACGGGCTATGGCATCCTGATCCGAGCCCGAGGGCACATCGGCCTCCCGAACAATGCCCGGTGCGCTCTTATCCATCCAGACCGAGGAATAACGGCCGAAGGCGACGGCGATCCATGGCATCGGGGATACAAGAATGACCAGAAGTGCAACTATGGCCGGCAAGAAAAGCGCCCACGCCAGTTTTCTTCCCGACAGAGTCAGGGGTCGAACCCCCTTTGCGCCTTTTTTCTTTGTCCCTTGGCGGAATGCAAAATAGGGCGTAAAGGCCACCATGGCGGATACCGAGGCAAGTATAATTATTGACCGTTGCGCCCATTGGGTGCCGACCTGGGGAATAATGATCATGCTGAAGGCAAGCGAACCCAATATTGCCCCTACCGTGTTGGCGGCATAAACGCCTCCCACCATCCGCCCTGAATCCTGATCGCGGCCGGCCACGGCAGCCAGCGCCAACGGAAAGCTTGCCCCCCACAACAGCGCCGCCGGCAGCACGGCGCAGGCTGCCCGAAGAAGGTCGAATAGAAAGGTGTACCAGGGTCCAAGGCTTTTTGTGGTTTCATAGACGTTGATCGGCCAATAGGGGATGGAGCCGGTTATCATAAACGCCCCCCAGGCCACGGCTACGGCAATCAAAATCTGGCAGAGGCCGAGTGCAACACGCGCCCTGGCCACCGTTCGCGCCCAATATGCGCCGGCGCTGCTGCCGATCCCAAGCCCGACAAGAAACATCGCCAGGATGATCGAAAAGGTGTAAACCGTCGCGCCAAGCATGAGCGATAGAAGCCTTGTCCACACCACCTCGGCCCCGAGGGCGCACAGCCCTGACAGGCCGATGGTGATATACACGCCAAGCCTCCCGGCCCGTTCTTCGACCGGCACGTCCTCTGTCTTATCCGTCTCGGACCGCCACGGGGTCCTCGATGCAATGGCGAACGAAAGCGCCGCGACCACCACATTGATCGCCACGGCCGCATATGTCGCCGTGGGCATGTCATATAGGCGCAACAGATAAAATCCCGCCAGCAGACACCCCGATACGGCCCCGCCGATATTCCCGGCATAAAAAAATCCCATCCATGAGACGCCTTCCCGCGTCGCTTTCATCCAGCGCGCTATCGCAGGCAGTGTCGCCCCCATCAGCACCGTCGGAGGCAGCAGGCACACCCCGGCCACGATGGCCCGATCGACCACGCCATGTCTCATGAAATCTTCATAAAAATCTTCCAAAAACGGCATCCCTGACAATATCGCCATGCCGAATATTCCGATCCCCAGTTCGAGAAACGCATAAACCCTCAAGGGATGATGACCGGGCGATATCACCCTCGGCAGCAGAAGGCTGCCCAGGCACATGCCGCCCATGAACATCCCCAGCAACACGCCCAAAGAGATGCCTGATGAACCGATTACAAGCTGCAAGAGCTGAAGCCAGACAACTTCATAGATAAGGGCCGCGCAACCGCTTCCCACAAAAAGGATCAGAAGCCAGGGAAGATAGCGCCGCGTGGCAAGGGGTATGGTCAAGGATTCCATGTCATGTTTCTTCATTTGTCGATTAAGGCAGCGCACGACGTGACCCTGCGCAAAGGCTTGAAAGTTTGTCCCAAATTTTCGATTGCTGCCGTCAGCCTCCTTTTATTTCATTGTATTTCTTCCGTCTCATCGTCGGATGGTCCGCCGCCGTTTTCCGCCATCGGCGCCGTCGACACCGCCGCGGCAGGCAGTTCCTGCACATCCTTCAATTTGCGCCCGATCGCCCGCGTCCGCGTCTGCGCCTGTTCGATCGTGTCGGACGCCTCGAGGATCTTTTTCTGCACCTTGGTCAGGATGTCCCCGTATTTCGTCCATTCCGTCTTGACCGCCGACAGCAGGTTCCAGACCTCGCCGGACCGTTTCTGAATCGCCAGCGTCCTGAAACCGATCTGCAGGCTGTTGAGGAGCGCCCAAAGCGTGGTCGGTCCGGCGATCATCACCCGGCATTCCCGCTGGACAAATTCGGTGAGCCCCGTGCGGCGAACGACCTCGGCAAACAGCCCTTCCGTGGGCAGATACAGGATGCCGAAGTCGGTCGTCTTCGGCGGATTCAGATATTTTCCGCAGATATCCCCCGCGCATTGCTTGATGCGCGTCTCGAGCTGTTTTGCGGCCCCCTCGGCGCATTCGACATCCGCCCTCTCCTGGGCATCCACGAGGCGCTGATAGTCCTCCAGCGGGAATTTGGCATCGATGGGAAGCCACACCGTCTCGTCCCCATCCTCGCACCGGCCCGGAAGCTTGATCGCGAATTCCACGCGCTCGCCGCAATCCTTCACGGCTACGTTTGCGGCATACTGATCCGGCGTGAGCGCCTGTTCCAGCATGGCCCCAAGCTGCACCTCGCCCCATGTGCCGCGCGTCTTGACGTTCGTCAGCACCTTCTTCAGATCGCCCACGCCGGTCGCGAGGGTTTGCATCTCTCCCAGCCCCCTGGAGACCTGTTCCAGCCGTTCGCCGACCTGTTTGAAGGATTCGCCCAGCCGCTTCTCCAGCGTGCTCTGAAGCTTCTCATCCACGGTCTCCCTCATCCGATCCAGTTGCTTCGCGTTATCCTGTTGGATCGCCTGAAGACGCTGCTGCACTTCCTCCCGCAGTTTGTCGAGCTTCTGATCGGTGGTCTGCGTGAGAACGCCGAACTGTTGAAACAGCGTGTCCCCAACCCCCTTGAGCGTGCCGGCGAGCTCCTCGCGGGACTGCTGGAGGGCGTTAGCCGTCTCTTCCCGGTTCTTGGCGATCTCCTCTCTGACGGAGCGCTCCATGCGTTCATAAGACTGTTCCACCGATCTCAGAACCTGTTCGATGGGACCAAGATCGACGCGGATCTTGCGAACCAGAAGGAAAATCTGGAGGACGACCATAGCCGCCAAAAGGGTGACGACAATAAACAGCAATAGAGCATCCATAACCTTCTCCCGTGTTCCGGGGACATGATGCGATCCCTTTGGGCTTCCGCATCACGTCCCCTACATCAAACGGACGCGTTTGTCGCCTGCCAAGCGGTAAGCGCGGCAAGAGACCGCCGGGCGTAATGTTCTCCCCGCTCCTTCTTCCGGATGCGCCCGGGAAGCGGGGGGAAGAGGCCGAAGGCGACGTTCATCGGCTGAAAGGTCTTCCGATCGGCGTTCGTGATATGAGCGACAAGCGCCCCCAGGGCCGTCTCCCGAGGCGGAGGCGTGATCCCCCGGCCCGCGACAAAATGGGCGGCATTCAACCCCGCAAGAAGCCCCATCGCCGCGGATTCCACGTATCCTTCAACGCCGGTAATCTGCCCGGCAAAATAAAGCCGCGGATGCAAACGGAGCTGGAGCGTTTCCGTAAGGAGCGTCGGTGCGTTGAGGAAGGTGTTCCGGTGGGCGCTGCCGTAGCGGGCGAACTCCGCGTTTCCCAGGCCGGGGATCGTCCGGAAGAGACGCCGCTGCTCCGGCCAGGTTAGCTTCGTCTGAAATCCGACGATGTTGTAGAGGGTTCCGTCCCGGTCCTCCCGGCGGAGCTGGACGACGGCATGGGGCCGCCCGCCGGTCCGCGGGTCGATGAGGCCGACCGGCTTCATCGGGCCATGGGCGAGGGTCTCGATCCCCCGCCGGGCGATCACTTCGATCGGGAGACACCCCTCGAAGCATTTGATCTCCTCGAAGGCGTGAAGGGGAACCTCCTGCGCCTGGGTCAGCTCTTTCCAGAAGGTCTCGTAGGTATCCCGGTCCATGGGACAGTTCAGATAGTCCGCCTCGCCGTGGCCATAACGGGAGGCGGCAAAGACCCGGTTCATGTCGATGGATTCCCCCTCGACGATGGGGGAGATTGCGTCGTAGAAGTAGAGGTATTCGCCGCCGGTGATTCGCGCGATGCTTTCGGCGAGCGCGTCGGAGGTGAGGGGGCCGGACGCAACGATTGTGATCCCGTCCTCGGGGATCTCCGTAACCTCACCGCGGATCAGCTCCAGACCGGGTTGTGCGATCAGCCTCTCTTCGATCCGGCGGGAAAAAGCATTCCGGTCCACCGCGAGCGCCTTTCCGGCCGGGACGGCCGTGGCATCGGCCGCCTCCATGATCAGGGAATCCATCCGCCGCATCTCCTCCTTCAGGAGGCCGACGGCGTTTTCCGGGGAGGCGGAACGGAGCGAGTTGCTGCAGACCA
>JAHFBU010000061.1:0-412 GCA_023249795.1 Syntrophaceae bacterium | reverse complement strand
GGTGGGGTGACTTGTGGGCCGGCGAGCAACGGTCGGGTTTCATCTCGCGAAGTCGCACCCGGCAGCCGCGACGGATAAGCTGCCATACCGCCTCACAACCGGCGAGCCCCCCTCCGATCACGGTGACCGGGGCATCCTGCGTTGCCAAGTTCACAAGGTTCTCCCTGCAAGCCGTTTCAGGACGCCTGAGGTTCGGAGCCGTCCGGGCCCGTTGCCGGCGCCTTGTATTTCATAATGTTCCGGCATTCCGGATAGCCGGTGCAGCCGAGGAATTTCCCGAATCGGCCGCGCTTCACGGCCATCGGTTTTCCGCATTTGTCGCAGGAGACGTCGGCAATCTCGGCCGGAGCGCCCGCGGCTCCAGCCTGTTCACCGCCCTTGGGTGTGCGGACGATGTTTTTGCATTCCGGAT
>JAHFBU010000060.1:5280-8479 GCA_023249795.1 Syntrophaceae bacterium | reverse complement strand
CGCCGGTATCCTGCTGCGGACGGGAGACGCGGACCATGAAGAACCCCTGCGCGAAGTTCCGTCCCTGCCCTCCTTCCGGGGAATCCTCCGGCCGCGGGAACTCGTCGATGCCGTAACGGAACAGGTTTCCCCTCTCACGGTTCTCCGGGGAGAGAAGGTATTTGCCTTCGCGGGAATCGGCTCCCCGGAGTCGTTCCGGCGGGGTCTGACGGCGCTCGGCGCGGAGGTCGTCTGCTTTCGAGCCTTCAACGACCACCATCCGTATGGCCGTTCCGATGTCGAGGCGCTCAGGCTTCTGGCGAAGGACAGCCGCGCCGCCCGGATCGTCACCACCGAGAAGGACGCCGTCCGACTGGCCGACTTTCCTGATTTCCTGGCGGAGATTTCGCTACTGCGGGTCGGGATGAAGATTGCGCCCGCCGGACCCTTTGCGGATCTGATCATTTCACGGCTTGCGCATCGGGGACCTGTTCCGGGCGCCTGAAGGGATCGGGAATATCGGGGACGTGATGCGGAAGCCTGAAGGAATCGGGAATATCGGGGACGTGATGCGGAAGCCTGAAGGAATCGGGAATATCGGGGACGTGATGCGGAAGCCCAAAGGGATCGCATCATGTCCCCACATGTAGGTGTATTCGCTTTAGCGTCATGCACCAAAATACCGGCATCGGTGACGGACGAATGCAACTGACAGTCAGAGGCGGAAAAAGACTTCCCGCGGAGGGGATCGAGCGGGTGCTGATCCGGGGGACGAACTGGATCGGGGATGTCGTCATGACACTTCCCGCCGTCGCCGCCGTCCGGAAAACCTGGCCCCATGCACGGATCTCCGTTCTCGCGAAACCGTGGGTCGCCGAGGTTTACCGGCTTTCTCCGGACGTGGACGACGTCATTGTCTATGAGGAACCGGGTCGCCACGGCGGCATCGGTGGAAAGCTCCGCCTGGCGGGTGAACTCCGAAGAATCGGTTTCGATTGCGCCATCCTCCTTCAGAACGCGATGGAGGCGGCGATCATTGCCCTGCCGGCCGGCATCCCGCTCAGGGCCGGATATAACTCGGACGGCCGGGGGGTTCTTCTCACCCACTCCGTCCGCCGGACACAGGCGATCCGCCGCGTTCATCAGATCGATTACTACATCGAGATGGTCCGGGCGCTCGGCTGCATGCCTGCGGGACGCGGCGTCCGCCTCCGTCCCGGGGCGGATTACGAAGAGATCGCGAAACGGCTCCGCAGTCAATTCGGAATCGAAGAGGGCCGTACCCTGATCGGCATCGCGCCGGGCGCGGCATACGGACCGGCGAAAAAATGGTTCCCGGAACGGTTTGCCGCCGTCGCCGACCGCCTGATCGACGCATCCGGAGGGCAGGTGATCCTTCTCGGCAGCGGCAGCGACCGGGAAAGCACCGCCGCGGTGCGGAAAGCCGCCCGGAATCCATCGATCGATGTCGCGGGAAAAACGGATCTGAAGGGGGCGATCTCCCTGATCTCCCGTTGCGCCCTCTTCATTTCAAACGACTCAGGCCTGATGCATGTCGCCGGGGCGCTGGGGGTGCCGACCATTGCCCTCTTCGGTTCGACGAACCCCGCCGCGACGTCGCCCGTTGGGGAGAAGAGCGTGGTCATTCACCACGACGTCCCGTGCGGCCCCTGCCTCAAGCCGGTCTGCCGGGCCGATTTTCGCTGTATGCAGATGATCGGTGTGGACGAGGTTTACGCCGCTGCGAGCAAATTGTTGAATGATGAACGAAATAAATGCGGGTGAGCGAGGGTATCGGGGACATGTTCCGGAAGCCTGAAAGGATCGGAACGTGTCCCAGGACGTAAGAAGCTGGGACATGATGCGATCCCTGCGGGCTTCCGCATCACGTCCCCAGAAGGGTGCGTTAGCGAAGCGTAACGCACCGAAAAAACAAAAACGGCGAATTGGTGTGTTACGCACCTCGGCCTAACGCACCCTACAGTGTCTGCAAGAAGAGGAGAAATGAAGGAGAATAAACGACACACGGCGGTCTTTCTGGACCGCGACGGGACGATCAATGAAGAGGTCGGGTATGTCGACCGGATCGGGAAACTGCAATTGATTCCCGGTGCGGCCGAAGCGATCCGCCGGATCAACGAAAGCGGGATGAAGGCCGTTGTCGTCACGAACCAGTCCGGTGTCGCCCGGGGATATTTTGAAGAATCCTTTGTTGCCGAAATCCATGCGCGCCTCAGGGAAATCCTTCAGGCGGAGGGGGCGTCGATCGACGCCTTCTATTTTTGTCCCCACCACCCGAGGGAGGGGAGACCGGATTATCTGAAGGTCTGCGACTGCCGGAAACCGGCGCCGGGAATGCTTCTCCGCGCGGCGGCGGAGCTCGGGATCGCTCCGGGCGATTCCTACATCGTCGGTGATACGCTGGGGGATATCGAGGCCGGGATGCGGGCGGGGTGCAGAGCAGTTCTCGTCCGGACGGGCTATGGGGAGGAGTCCGTTAATCTCCTTGCCGCGGGCCCGCAATCCGGAGGCGGTGAAACGGTCCGTCCCGAGCATATCGCGGCGGACCTTCGGGAGGCGGTGGCCTGGATACTGGAAGACCGGAAGGAGAGAGGGCGGTGAACATCCTGATCGTCAAACTGAGCGCCGTCGGCGATGTCATCCACACGCTGCCGTCGCTTTCCGCCCTGCGGCGCTGCTATCCCGACGCGGACATCACCTGGGTCGTCGAGGAGGCGGCCGCCGACCTGCTTGTCGGCCACCCCGACCTGAACCGGGTGATCGTCTCCGGCCGGAAACGCTGGATCAACGAACTCCGGCGGGGCGGGATCGGCGGGCCTCTTCGGGAGATGCGATCATTTCTCAGGGAACTCCGAAGCCGGCGTTACGACCTCGTCATCGATTTCCATGGCCTCCTCAAGAGTGCAATCATCGTTCTCCTCAGCGGCGGAAAACGAAAGTTGGGCTACGACAGCCTGCAGGAGCTGAGCGGCCTGTTCTACAACGAGAAAATTCCCGAAGAGATGGGAAAGCATGCCGTGGACCGCTACCTCGATCTCGTGCGCGATGCCGCCATGGTATCGGGGTCGGCCTGCCCTGCCGCGGCTCCGGCGTTCAGGGTCGCATTCGGGGAAGAGGAGAAACAGCGCGCGGCGGCCCTCCTCGATGAGAACGCCGCGTTGCTTTCGTCGGACGGGGATGCCCCGTGCTTTATTGCCGT
>JAHFBU010000060.1:0-5270 GCA_023249795.1 Syntrophaceae bacterium | reverse complement strand
TTTACGGGCGGGGAATCCGCGCCACTCGAACGGATTTGTCGGAAGATGCGAACCCGGGCCGTCAATCTCGGCGGCCAAACAACGCTCCGGGAACTCGCCTGCATCTATCGGGCGGCGGCCATGCTTGTTACGACCGACTCGGGCCCCATGCACCTCGCCGCGGCAGTGGGAACGCCGGTCGTCGCCCTCTTCGGGCCGACCGACCCCGCCCGGACCGGACCCTACGGGCCCGGCCACCGAATCATCCGGCGAGGGCTTTCTTGCAGCCCCTGCTTCCGTAAACATTGTGAAGCGCCCCGCTGCATGACGGATATCTCCGTGGAAGAGGTTTTCACGGCTGTGAAGGAAATGCTGGCCAAAGGAATGAGGGAGTGAGTGATGGGAATCAGTAAGGAACTTTTGAAGATATTGGCCTGTCCGAAGTGCAGGGGCGACCTGCGTTTGACCGTCGCGGAGGACGGTCTCATCTGCGACCGCTGCGGCCTGCTCTACGAGATCCGCGAGGAGATACCGGTCATGCTCATTGACGAGGCGAAACCGCTCGAAGGGTGATGGCTGCATAAAAAGTTCGGATGCTGCGCCCAAGCTTCGCCCTTCGTTGTGCGTTTTGGGGACACGTTCCGATCCCCTTGGGCTTCCGGAACATCTCCCCGATACCGCCAAAGTCAAATACTGCGAAGGAAAAAGAGATGAGCAAAAGATTGGTCCGCCTTATGGCCGTATTGTTTGCGGCCGCGCTGCTGCTCCTGCCACCGGGCGGGCCGGCCGCGCAGACCCGGCCGCCGGCCAGGAACGTTATTATTCTCATCGGCGACGGGATGGGCCCCAGCCAGTTCGGCGCGGCCTGGATCTTCAGCAATCGGGCCCTCAAGAAGGATCTGCATATGGCCGAGCTGATGAAGAACGGGCGGACCGCCTATCTCGTGAACGATACGGCTGACGCCATCGTGACCGAATCGGCCGCGGCTGCCGGCCAGATTGCCACCGGGCAGCGCATGGTCGCCCTCACCCTCAGCATGGCCGCGGACCGCAAAACCCCCGTCAAAACCATCATGGAGATGGCCAGGGAAGCAAAGCTGGCGACGGGACTGGTTACCACTTCGGGAATCACGGATGCGACCCCGGCTGCCTTTGCTGCGCACGCGGCCATCCGTTCCGACGAGGAATCCGTGGCGGACCAGGAGCTGAAATTCGGCGCTGAGGTGCTCATGGGCGGACGAAGGCAGTTCTTCCTGCCCGAGAGCGCAGGCGGAAAGCGCAATGACGGCCGCAATCTTCTTAAAGAGGCGCAAAAAGCCGGCTATACCGTTGTCGGGACGGCGGAGGAACTCAGAGCGGCGCCGGACGGAAAGATACTCGGGCTGTTCAACATGGGGAACATGAGCTATGAGATCGACCGGGCCGCGACCGCGGAGCCAAGCCTCGCCGAGATGGCAGGCTCGGCGCTGCGGATTCTTTCCAAAAACGAAAGGGGCTTTTTCGTCATGATCGAGGGGGGGCGGATCGATCATGCGGCGCACCGTAATGACGCGCCTGCCGCGATTCGTGATACGCTGGCCTTCGACGAGGCTGTGGGCGTGGCCATGGACTTCGTAAAGATGAACCCCTCCACGCTGCTGATCGTCACCGCCGATCACGAGACCGGCGGGATGGCCCTGATCGGCAACAGCAAGAAGAGCGAGGGTTACGTCGGCATGAATCTGGAGGCCATTCAAAAGGCGAAGGCCTCCTTCGAATGGATGGCCGCAAAGTGGGGCAGGAACCCGACTCCGGAGAGGATCAGGGAGGTCGTCCGGCAAGCCCTGGAGATCGATCTGACCGATAACGAGGCACGGACCGTCGCCGATGACACCATCCGGAAGCTGGACCCGTACAATTTCAGTTCCGACTATGTTCACTCGCTGGGCTTCGTGCTGAGGCCGTACCTGAGGGTGGGGTGGGGCAGCCAGACCCATACCGCCTCGCCGCTGTTCCTGTTCGGCAGCGGGCCGGGTTCGGAGAAAATCGGCGGGCTGATGCACAACACGGAGATCTTCACGGTCATGAAGGCCGCGCTCGGGTTGAAGTAGACGCAAACGATCATCAACGACAGAGGAACTTCAAATGGCCGGAAAACGGATTGTTGCGATTCTGTTGGCCATGGCGTTGATCGCATTCCCGTGTTTTTCTCAGGGTGCATGTCCCGACCTGACCGGGGATGGCGACAAGGGTTTGAGCGCTATCATCAGAGGACTGCGGATATTGGCGAAAATATCCGAATCGTCCATTCCCACTCCGATTTCCGATGTCGATAATGACGGCAAAATCGGCTTGTCCGAAGTTATATATATACTGCAAATCGTGTCGGAACTGAGACAGTGCTACACTGCAAACGGCTATACTGTCGCGGGCACCGGACAGACCAGGTGCTATAATGCCTTGACCGAGGTGATCTGTCCGGCCTCCGGCGCGGAATTTTACGGGCAGGATGCGCAATACACCCGAAACGCGCCCAGCTACACGCTCGGCGACGATAGCAATTCCGTCCATGACAACAATACAGGGCTGACCTGGATGCGGGGGCCGAACACCACTCTCGCGACCCCCGTCAAAGCCGACAAGATGACCTACGACGCTGCCCAGACATGGGTAACGACCGTCAACAATGCCCGATACGGCGGTTACAGCGATTGGCGCCTTCCGACCATCAAGGAGCTCTATTCGCTGATCAAATTCAACGGCACGGACCCGAGCGGCTACGCAGGCACGGACACATCGGGACTGACGCCATTCATCGACACGACCTATTTCAACTTTGGTTACGGCCAGGCGAGCGCCGGTGAGCGCATCATCGATTCGCAGTACGCATCATCCACCCTTTATGTTTTCAAGACCGCCCATGATGGCAGCACCTCCTCCGTCGCCGGCAACAGCACCCTGTTCGGCGTGAATTTTGCCGACGGGCGGATCAAGGGGTATGGGCTGCAAGATCCGCAAGGCGAGGCAAAAACCTTTTTCATGCAGTTGGTGAGAGGCAACGCGAGCTATGGCGTCAACCACTTTACGGACAACGGGGATCTGACCATCACGGACCAGGCGACGGGACTGATGTGGTCAAAATCAGACAGCGGTTCGGGAATGGATTGGCAGCAAGCCCTGGAATACGCCCGGTCAATGAATGCCCGGAACCATCTGGGTCATAACGACTGGCGGCTTCCGAATGCCAAAGAACTCCAGAGTATCGTTGACTATACGAGATCGCCCGATACGACCGGTTCCGCCGCCATAAATCCGATATTCACCTGCACCCCGATCCTCAACGAGGCAGGCCATGCCGACTATGCATGGTACTGGACAAGCACGACCCATGCTTCGTATATCGGCACGGGTGCCGGGGTCTATGTCGCCTTCGGCAGGGCCGTGGGCTGGCAGCAGGAACCGCCCACAGCTTCATGTTACACCCTTAACGATGTTCACGGTGCGGGCGCACAACGCAGCGATCCCAAAACCACCGGCGGAAAAGTAAGAATAGGCAACGCTTGCGGCGGTGGAACGGCTTACGGACTCGGGCCGCAGGGCGATGTCCAACGCGCTCTAAACCATGTACGGCTGATACGCGGCGGATAATATGCGGGGTCGGACTTTGACCACAGCCCTGTCGACCATATCTGTTTATACCGATACTCGCGGGAGATTCGCCAAGAACAGTCCAAGGAGTCAGATTTGCAGAGCCGGCCTGGGGAAATTGAACAGGTGCGTTAATGGAAAAGCTGCTCTATAATGAAATCTCGGGGAGGAGCGGGCTATGGGTGGACGTTTCGTTCCAGCCGATCGTGGATAGCCGCTTTGATATCGGTTTCGTTTTCGTGGCATAACCACGCTCATTCAGCCGACGCAAAAAGTCTGGCGGCCGATTGACAATGTCAGTCGCATAGGAGGGACCATGTCTGAACTCAAAGATCCGAGAGTGCTATTCGCGGCTGAGCGAACATTGCTGGCCTGGAACAGAACCAGCCTTTCATTAATCGCCTTTGGCTTTGTAATCGAACGCGCCGGGCTGCTTATGCACTATCTTGAGCCCACAGGGGCTCATGCGGCGCAGCTCACTTTAACGTTCTGGCTCGGCATTTCCTTCATCGCATTAGGGGCTGTTGCTTCCGCCTACTCTGCTCGCCAGTATTCGGTTGTTCTGCGCACATTAACCCTGGCTGAGATACAGCCGGGTTATACGATGAGATGGGGAATCGCGGTGAACTGCATCGTTGCCGCATTGGGCCTATTTCTCGTAATCGTATTGATCATCGGGTACGTGCGCTGAGTGAGAAGCACGCCGTCTCCCCGCGTGAGGATATCCGTTGCGTGGCGGTCTACTGAAAATCCGACAATGTCGGTCGTAGCGGATACACGAAAAAAAGGCCTCCTTCCGGAGGCCCTTATTTTCTGGCTGGGAGACGTGGATTCGAACCACGATTCACGGAGTCAGAGTCCATTTTAGGCGTTTTCTCCCCTTTTCTCCCACTTTCCTTGCATTGCCTAAACTTGTATTATAATAAAATATATTTCGCTTGACTATTTCCTACGGCTACCTCATATTTCCCGCATATGGGTAGAAATGAGGTATAAATTATGTCCGAAGGGAAAATGATCAAGGTCACTAACCAGTCCGGTGTTTATTGTCGGGACTCCCTCACAAAACGCTTTCGGGGTAAAGTGGATAAATGTTTTTATGTGACTTTCAAGGATGGAGAAAAAAAGATATGGGAAAAAGTCGGCTGGATCTCTGAGGGATATTCCGCTCAAATGGCAGCAAACATCAGAGCTGAGCGTATAAGAGCTCTTCGCCATGGGGAGCAGCTTCCGAAGAATAAAGGGCCGGAGATTACTTTTGGCCAACTGTGGGCACATTACGATAAATGGTTGGATACAGGAAAGGGTTATCCCGCTGATGACCGTTCCCGTTACACTCATCATCTCAAAGATAGATTCTCGAATAAACGACTATCCCAGATCACACCGATGGACCTTGAACAGCTAAAAAGCGATTTGCAGAAAAAGGACAGATCACCGGCCACGATTAGGCATGTACTCATGGTTGTTCGCCAGATGATCAATAAAGCAACAGCTTGTGGTTTATGGCAGGGTGAAAATCCTATCAAAAAAATCAAGCTTCCGAAGCTGAATAATCGGCGTGAAAGATTTTTCTCGCAAGACGAGGCTGCATCGGTGTTGCAGGAATTGAGAGGAGCCAGCCAACAGCTATATGAAATTGGCCTAATGAGCTTATGTACCGG
>JAHFBU010000302.1 GCA_023249795.1 Syntrophaceae bacterium | reverse complement strand
CCGGAACATGTCCCCGACATCCCATCCGCTTCGCGGCTTCCGGTAATCGTTGTGGGGACATGATGCGATCCCTGCGGGCTTCCCCATCATGTCCCCGCAATGTTATTTTCCCATGCCGAAGAGTGAAAAGACGACCATGATGGTACGGTCATTCTCCCGGTCGGAGAGATTGAATTCAACGTTCCAGCACTGCCTCCGGTATTGCACGCCGTAGGTGGATTCGACGGTCTTACGGTCGAGCTGGTTTCGTCTCAGGACATAGGTCGCAGCGATGGAGGAGGTCAGCGCCGCCTTCAGATAGAGGTTGATCTCTTCAAGCGTGTCCCGCGTGTAGCGATACCCGGCGGACGCCGAATCCCCCCGGTTGTCGAACAGGGTCACGTCATAATTGTTCTGCCGCCAGCCACCCGCGTTCACGTTGAACTTGTTGCGGGCCGACAGGGAGAGATAGGAAAGAGGCGCCAGATCCAGCTCCAGATCGACATCGCTGAAAGGCCGGTTGTCCGTCTCCGCCGCGGTCACGTCCCTCCTCGCCTCCCGGATGTCGTAGGTCTGGCCCACCCTGAAGCGCATCATCTCGCGGTAGCCGATCTTTCCATCCTTCGCCCGCATCCGGGCGAGGAGCGTGTTGGTGATGCCATAGCCCATGGTGTTTTGCGCGGGGATCCGCTCCAGAAAATCGGGGGCGTGATCCTGCGACGCATCAGGTATGAAGGTATAGGTGATCTCCGGTCGAATCGTGTGCCGGATCTTCTCGACCTCCGCCCCCTTGACGTCAAAGACACGGGATACCTCCGTGGAGAGGGTCGTCCCCAGGGTAACGACCTCCCGGTCGCCCTGTTTGTCTCCGGCATCCGCCACGGAGTCCGACCGATCCCAGACATCCGCCCGGAATCCCGCCTGCGGCACCACCTGAACATAGGGGCCCAGTTTCCGCGGCAGGTAGAGGATCGGGCTGATGTCCCAGAGATGGCCCGTCTGCCCCTCCTGCCGGAAGAAATGATCGTAGCCGGCGGTAAATTCGAGCTGGAACGGGCTGTCGAAGAGGGGCTGCCGGAATCCCGTCAGGGTCGCTTCCGGATATTTCTGCAGCGTCGTATTGTTGTCGGGTGAGGAAAAATCATCGGTGTAGCGCGCCAGGGCAGTCAGGTTGTACAGGGACCAGTCCTTCGTCATGCGCACCGTGGAATCAAGCGACCCGAGCGATTCATCCCCGAAAAAAGAGACGCGCCGGAACCGCTCCTCCCCGCTCGGGGAATAGTGATCCCGATAATAATTGAAGGAGGAGAAGTCGCGGAAATACCAGCGGTCCGATACCCGGCGGATGTCGCTCCGGATGTTGATGCCGTTTTGGAAGGTCGTTTCGTGGTTCAGGTAATAGGACCAGCGGTTCCGATCATCCTGCCAGTCGCGGCTCATGGTCCCTGCGTTCTCGACAACCCGCCTGCGGTCGTTGATGAAATCCCCATAGAAGACGCCGAACGAATCGGGACTGGTAAAGTAACGGACCTCCAGCCCCTCCTTGAATCCGCGTTTCTCAAGATAGCGCTGGAAAAACGTGGCGTCGGCGCTGTCGGAGACCGCCCAGTAGAAGGGGATCTCCACGTCGAGCCCGTTCTGGTCCTGGGAGTGGGCAAGGTGGGGAAACAGCAGGCCGGTCTGGCGCGTCGTCTTGGCGGGAAAGATGAGATAGGGAATGTAGAGCACGGGGATATCCCGGGCCAGGAAACGGCCGTGCTTCAGGACGCCATAGCCGTCGACGGTTACATTGAGTTCACTACCGGCAATACGCCAGTCGGGCGTATCTCCGTCGCAGGTGGTCACCGTGGCGTTTTCAAGCCGGTAGGTCGCTTCCGACCTCTTTTCGATTTTTTCCCCTTTGATGTAGAGATGGTTCTGGGCGATAAAGATCTTCCCGTCATCCACATTGCCCGTTTTGGTCACGATGTTGAACAAAACCTTCTCCCCCTCGAGGGTATCCTGACCGCTTTTGACCAGCACATGGCCGACGGCCAGGGCCTGGTTCGTAGTGCGGTTCAGGGTCGCGGCGTCGGCCTTCAGAGCCCCCCCGGAGAAGGTGATCAGAACTTTGCCCGTCGCGTGAAAGAGGTCTTCATTTCCGTCGTAGGCGATGCCGTCCGCCTCGATCGTGACCGGTCCGCCCTGAAACTCCGTTTCGAAAGCCCGGAGGGGCGAGGCCGCCATCCAGGAAACGAACAGGACCGCAAGATAACAGAAAACCTTTTTCAGTCTGTTCACGTGCACACCTTCCGATGGAGCCTCTTT
>JAHFBU010000059.1:1788-8518 GCA_023249795.1 Syntrophaceae bacterium | reverse complement strand
AAGTGGAACGGCTTTCTGGAGGTCCTCACCCCCATCTGCAAGGCCTACTGTTCCGACATGGGATTTAGGGTGACGGAAACGGCCATCCAGGTCTACGGCGGGTACGGCTACTGCTCCGAATACCCCGTGGAGCAGTTCCTGCGCGACGAGAAGATCTGCTCGATCTACGAGGGGGCCAACGGCATCCAGGCGCTCGACCTGGTGGGCCGCAAGCTCGGCCTCAAAAAAGGGTTGTACTTCATGAATCTTCTGGGCGAGATGGGCGGGACGGTCGGCAGGTACCGGGCGCTCCTGCCGGATCTGGCCCCCGACGTCGAGGCCGCGACGAACACGCTGGCCGAGGTCGCCATGCTCTTCGCGGCGAACGGGAAGGAGGGGAAGTTCATGGTTCCCGTCGCCAACGCCACCCCTTTCCTGATGCTCATGGGACAGGCCGTCATGGCGTGGATGCTCTTCTGGCAGGCGGGCGTGGCGAAGGAGAAACTCGCCGCCCCGGACGAAGGCGGCGCCGATCGGGCCTTCTATGAGGGGAAGGTTGCCACGGCCCGGTACTTCATCAAGCACGTGCTGCCCGAGACCGATGCGGCGGCCAGGGCGATTAAAAGCGGGGACCTCTCCATGATGGAGATTCCTGACGAGGGTTTTGCCTCCTGACGGGCCGCCGAGACCTTCTCCCGGGGTGAGGCACGGGGATCAGACGATCTCCCGCTCGATGCGGTTCCTGCCGTTTTCTTTGGCACGGTAAAGCGCCCTGTCGGCCCGTTCCGTAATGGCCATTTCCGAATCGCCGTCCCGGTACTGGGCAACCCCCACGCTGATCGTAATATGGATGGGCTTGTCCGGCTTGCCGAACGGCCTGGCATGGACCTCGATCCTGAGCTGCTCGGCAACTTTGCACGCCCCATCAAGGTCCGCGCTTTGCAGAAGCAGCAGGAACTCCTCTCCACCCCACCGGCAGAGGGTATCCCAGCCCCGGATCCGGGTTTTGATGAGCAATGCGATGTCCTGGAGAATTCTGTCTCCCGTGAGATGCCCGAAACGATCGTTGACGGACTTGAAGTGATCGATGTCGATCATGGCCACGCTCATGGGTTCCCCCTTGCGCCTGACATGGGCCAGGGCCTGGGCAAAGCTTATGGAGAAGGATTGGCGGTTTGCGGCTCCCGTCAGTCCGTCGATCAGGGCCATATCCGCCAGCTTCCGGTGGAAGGAGTTGACCATCCAGAAAATCAGCAATACCACCAGGACGGTTACAAAAGCGCAGATCACCAGGCTTTCCCGCAGTGTCTTGCGAAAATCATCCATGATCCTGTCCGTGGACTGCTCCACCACCAGTATCCAGTTGAGCTCGGGAACATAGCGGGCGCTCAGCAGAAAGGATTTCCCCTCACTTTGGAATTCGTGCATGCTTCCGGAGCTTTCCAGAAGCACCGGCAGCGCTTCGCGCAGTCCGGAGCGCTCCGAGAGGTGCATCGGACCTGAATAGGCTGCGCCATGCAGCACCACATTTCCTTTGCGGTCTACAAAAAAGACTGTCCGTTCGAACCGCTTCTGGTACTGATCGATCAGCTGCTTGACGTTCTTCACCGTCAATCCCACGCCCGTCGCGCCGATGAAGCCTCCCTGATAGTCGAAGGTCTTGTAGTTGATGAAAATGGTCATCGTGTCCAGGTTTGCCATATCCGGATCGACATTGATTTCATACTCCGGTTTCATGGTCCGGACCCGGAAATACCAGGCATCCCGCGGCTCATCGGATCGCACCTTCTTCAGGATGCCGTCCGCATGGTAATAGACACGCGTTTTTTCGGAGACCAGAAAGCTGGTGACGGCGCTGTATCTCTTCCGGATGTCATACAGGTACTTCCGCATTTTTCTTTCGTCCCTTTCTCCGTCCATCAACCAATCGCGCAGGAATGTGTTCGAGGCCATCTGTGAGGAGATGAAAATGGGGCGAAACAGATCCTTCTGGATCTGCGAGAAGACGTTGTCGCTGGTCAGCGGCAGTTCATTGTTCAGGATGGCCTTCTTCGCCGAATTCGTCGAGACAAAATAACTGGTCAGGCTTGTCACCAGGAAACCTGCGACGATAATCGCACCGACGATCGAAACAAACAGGATCCGATTCTTTTCAATATTCATCGACATCCTCGATATCCTCATTTTATTATGGCATCCCACCGGCCCGCCGCCATGGTCTGCCTGCCATTCCTCCAAAGCGCGTTATTTTCTCTGCCGGATCTTGGTCCCCTCGCTGACGGCGTCGTCGGGATAGGCCACCACCCTTTCATCTTCCTTCAGGCCGGAGACGATCTGGGCCGCCAGTCCTGTTCTCCGGCCGATCTCCACCGTGCGACGGCGTGCCTTTCCCTGCTCATCCGCAAAGACGGACCAGTCCTTTCCGGAGCGAAAAAGGGCGCTGGTGGGGAGCTGAAGGATATTCCGCCCCTCCCAGACGATAAAGTGCGCCTCCAGGCGATAGCCGTCCCCGAGGACGCGCCACGTTTCCGGAGGCGACGTAATATCGGCAAGCACCAGAACCCTCTGCTCCTCCACCCCGAGGCTCGAAAGTTTCGTAAAGCCGGCCGGCTCGACCCGCCGAACGCGCCCTGTCAGGGGCTCGTCCCGGCCCCAGCGCTTGAACAACACCGTCATTCCCGGTCCGATCCCGACCGCGTCGGACGAAAGAACCTCCACCCGGACTTCGAGATCCCGGACGTTGCCGATGTCCATCAGGGGTTCGCCGGCATGGACGGCCCCTTCGCTGTCCCGATGGAGCTTGAAGACGGCGCCGTCCACGGGCGAATCGATCTCGGCATCCCCCCCATTTTTCTTGACCGCGGAGAAGTTCCGCAGCGCTGTTTTTGTCCGCTCCAACTCGCTACGGGCGGCATCCGCCGCCCCCCGGGCGGAGAGCTGGACGGCCCGCGCCTTTTTCGCGTCGGCCTCCGTCTGTTCGAATTGATCCTTTGCCACCGCTCCCCGGGAGTAGAGGTTTGCGATCCTCGCCAGCCTCTTTTCCGCGTAATCGGTATCCGCCGTCGCCGCTCTCTCCTTTTCCATTGCGGCGGCGAGCGACGCCTCCGTTGCGGAAACGACGGCTTCCGCCTCCGCCCGGCTCCGGGGATCCAGAGGCTGTGACCGCAGGGGCTCCAGCACGGCCACCCTTTGCCCCTTTCTTACCGGATCCCCGACCTTGGCCTCAATGCGCCGCAGATAACCGGCGGTGGGGGCCGAGATCACAAAACGCTCCCTGAGCCTGGTGCGTCCCTCCTCCTCGATCGTGACCTGAAGCGGGCCCCGCGTGACGCGGACGAGATCCACCTCCTGCGTTCGGGGAAGGAATCCATAGAGGATCGCCAGGAGCACGACCAGGATGAAGCCGGATATCCATAATTTTCTGCGTATGGCGTGGGTCATATGCCTACTCCCGAGTTTTGAGCACTTCCACCAGATTGAGATGATCGAGCTTGCGGCGAACAACCAATGCCGATAACAACGCCGAGGCCAGAACAACCGTCGCGGCGAGCGAAAACGTCCGGGGTTCTATCACGAGCGGCACCCGGAAAAGGTCGGATGCCAGGGCTTGCGAGATATACCCGCAAAGCCAGTATCCCAGCAGAAAACCCAGCGGGATGGCGGCGAGCGTGATCAGCCCCAATTCCCCCAGCAGGATGTACGATATCTCTCCCCGCGTGTAGCCCAGAACCCGGAGGCTGGAGAGTTCCCGGCTCCGTTCCGAAAACGTGATACGGGCATTGTTATAGACCACGCCGAAGGAGATGAAGCACGCCATGACTGTAGCAATAAACGTAAAAAAAAGCATCCCTTTGGCCTGCACTTCATGAAAATTGCGGACTTCATCGGTTCGGACAACGGTTCCGGAGATACGCGGCATTTCAACAAACCGTCGAAACAGCCGCTTCCGGTGCAGGGCGTCGGTCACCAGATGGGCGCCGGATATCGCATCGCCCTCACCCAGCAAGCGGTTGAGCGACCCGACGTCCATGTATCCCATGACCCCGAGATACTGCTTTGTCAGAGCGACCACCGGCACCTGGCGGGTCGCCCGCGACCCTTCGAGGAGTTCGACCGTCAGCAGATCTCCGGGCCGCACACCGAGGATCTTGCCCAGATGATCGGTCAGCATGATCCCCGCGGACGGCAGCGCCACCGGCTTGAGGTTGGTGTCCAGCAGCAGATAGAGGCGGCTGTCCGGTTCGATTCCGGTGATGGCGGTCTTGTAGCTGCGGTGGCCATGGATCAGTTTCACCGCGACGTTACGGTAGGGCTCGGCGTATTCGACCCCTTCGATTTCCCTGAGGTCATAGAGCGCCCGGCGCGACGTCGGTTCAATGAAGGTGACGGTCATATCCTCCTTCTGGGAAAGGACAAATTGCACGTTGACCATATGGGTGACCGCATCCTTGAAAAAGCCGCTGGAGATCATCGTTGCGCAGGCGGCGGCGATGCCGATCATCGAGAGAAGGGTCCGGATCGGCTTGCGTTCGATATTCCGCACGATGATTCGGGACGGCTCTGAAAGCAGGCGGCCGGCACCCAATCGCTCGATCAGCGATTTCCGGTATTGGGCGGGGGCTTCGGGCCGCATGGCCTCCGCGGGAGGCTGTCCGGCGGCGCGCCGGAGGGTGTGCAGGGTGCCGGCAAGAGCCGAGGCGGCCGTGATCAGCACGATGGCGATCACCACCCTGGGATCGAGCGTATAGATCAGAAACGGAAAACGATAGACGGCCATGTAGATGTCGCCCAGCAGGCGGCCGAACCAGATTCCTCCGAAGATGCCGATGATCAGGCCCGGAACGATCATCAGAACCACGAGCTTCGCGTAATGGAGGCCGATGCTGAAATTGTCGTAACCGAACGCCTTCAGCGCGGCGATCTGTTCGCGCTGCGTGTTGATCGTCCGGCTCATCACGACGTTCAGCAGGAAGGCCGCGACGCAGATGAAAATGGTGGGGAATATTTTCGAACTGGTGCGGAGCTGCTTGAATTCCTCGCTCAGCAGGCGGTGCGAGATCTGGTCCTTGCGGGCGTAGGCGCCATAGCCGCCGTAGCGCCCCACGATCTGATCCACCTCGCGCAGCACATCGCTCAATCTGGCGTCCCGGTGGAGGGTCAGCGCCACGCTGTTGAACGCCCCCTCCATGTCATAGGCCCTGCCGAGCGCCTTGCGGCTCATCCACAGAACGCCATAGTGTTTGAAATCCGGGCTCATCGCCTGCGGTTTCAACAGCAGAACAAACTCCGGCGACAGGGCGATGCCGGTAATCGTCAGCCTCTTCCATTTGCCGTTGATGATCGCCGAAAACGAATTCCCGAGATTGAAACCATGGGCCTTGGCGAAGTTTTCATTGATGACGGCCTCGTTATCCTTTGCCGGGTCCGCCAGCCGGCCCCTGCGGAGATAGAGACGGTTGAGCAGCGGGTTGCCGTCATCGGGGATGGAGATCACCGCGGCGTTGACCGGTTCTTCAAGGCCGTCGATATCCAGCTTGACCTGGGCGTAGATCCTGGTTTCGACCTGATTGACGCCGGGGACCTCCTTGATCTTCTCCTTCAGGCTCTCCGGCGCCCTTTTGAGATGTACAAAAAGATCGGCGAAGCTGTAGTCCCGGTAAAACCGGTTGCGGGTGAGGTTCAGGGAATCCATGGTGCTGATGAACATGATGAAGGTCGCCGTGCCGCTCATCACGACCAGCGTGATGGCGAAAACCTGCCCCTTCATGAGCCACAGATCCCGCCAGAGTTTTCGGTCCAGCGCCTTCACGTGTTCACCACTGGAGTTCGCTTGCGGACTTCTTCACCGGATTTGCCGTCACTTCGGTGATCCGGCCGTTGCTCAGATGGACGACCCGGTCGGCCATGCCGGCGATGTCCACATTGTGGGTGATGATCGCCGTGGCCGTTCCCAGCTTGCGGTTGATCTGTTCCAGGGCTTCAAGAACAACGATGCCGGTCTTGGAATCGAGCGCTCCCGTGGGCTCATCGCAGAGGAGGACCTCCGGATTCTTGGAGATGGCGCGGGCGATCGCCACGCGCTGCTGCTCGCCGCCGGAGAGCTGGGCGGGGAAATGGTCCAGCCGGTCGGACAATCCGACCAGGGCCAGGGCCTCCTCCGGAACCATGGGATTCAGCGCGATTTCGGTGACCACCGCCACGTTCTCCCTGGCCGTAAGGCTGGAGATCAGGTTGTAGAACTGAAAGACGAACCCGACATGGAAACGGCGATATTCGGTCAGCTCCCGTTCGC
Source organism: Syntrophaceae bacterium (assembly GCA_023249795.1). Classification (GTDB taxonomy): domain Bacteria; phylum Desulfobacterota; class Syntrophia; order Syntrophales; family UBA5619; genus UBA5619. The sequence continues at coordinate 2,247 of JAHFBU010000059.1, read as the reverse complement.
TGGCCTTCGTCAGGTCCCGGCCCCGGTACGATACAAAGCCCTCGGTTGCCGTATCAAGCCCGCCCAGGATGTTGAGCAGGGTGGATTTCCCGCTGCCCGACGGTCCGAGCAGCACGACCAGCTCGCCTGTGTAGAGTTCAAGCTGGACGCCGCGCAGGGCATGCACCTCCACCTCTCCCATCCTGTAGATCTTGGTGAGGTCCCGGACCTGAAATACGGCTTCCCGGACAGGGCCGCTCCCATTATTTTCGACGATCATGATTCCCCCGGACGAGAGGATCGCAAACAGTGCGGTCAAACCATATGATGAAAACATCGTTGAAAGCAAGAGCCACTTATGCCATACGTATGCCATGATTTGCGCCGGCGGCCCGACGGCGAGCATCGAATAATTTTACTCGCCAAGGGAGCAAAATATTTACATTCGCAAGATATTTCATTGACAAGAAAAACCGCTTC
>JAHFBU010000059.1:0-1778 GCA_023249795.1 Syntrophaceae bacterium | reverse complement strand
TGCGGCCGGCAACGAGGACAACCCGCCCGGGGCGTAAGACTCAGACCGGAATTCTGTAAAGGATCGCGAGAGATTTTCAGGGAGGTGGGTCATGGCGGAAAAGAAAGTCGTCCCAGTCGGGAAGAAATTGAGAGATTTTAAACTGCAGGACCATAACGACTCGGGTTTTCGCCTCTCCGATTACAGAGGGAAAAAGGTGCTGCTCTCCTTTCACCCGCTCGCCTGGACGCCCGTCTGCGCCCGACAGATGCAGTCCCTGGAAAGAAGCAAAAAGGCGCTCGACAAACTCAACACCGTGGCCGTCGGTCTGAGCGTCGACAGTGTTCCCAGCAAGGCGGCCTGGGCCAAAAGCCTGAAAATCAAGAACACCCGCCTCCTCTCCGATTTCTGGCCCCATGGAGGGGTAGCCCGATCCCTGGGGATTCTGCGGGCCGATGGGATTTCGGAACGTGCCAACATCATCGTCGATGAAGCGGGCAAGGTGATGTTCGTCAAGGTATATCCGATCCGGCAGCTTCCCGACATGGGGGAAATCCTGGCGGCCCTGTAAAACGTTATTCGACCACCCGGCAACCGGAGAGGATCGGAGGTTGACGCTCTCGTGAAAAGTCGAAAATCCACAACAAACGTCATGCCGGCGAAAGCCGGTATCCAGATATATCAGGTTGTTACAAAAGCACTGGACCCCGGCTTCCGCCGGGGTGACGACTTATTACGAGTTCGTCAAGGTTGGAGATTAATAGCGTGACGGCAAGGGAGAGAAAACGGATCGGCCTGATTGCCGACAGCCACGGCAACCTGGAAGCCACGGCGGAGGCGATCCATCTGCTGAAGTGGCGGGGGGCGGACATGCTTGTCCATCTCGGCGACTTCTGCGATTCCGTTCACCACGACCGGACGGCCGTGATGATCAACCTTCTTCAGGAAAACGGCGTCCTCGCGGTGAAAGGGAACAACGACTCTCTGGTGGAGAACATGCTGGCCGACGCCCGCAGGGAACCCGATGCCGAAGAGGTTCAAATGCTGGCATTCTTACGTGAGCTTCCCATCGTCCGCGCCCAGGGCGACATCCGCTTTGCCCATTCGCTGCCCTTCGACATGCTCCGCGCCTTCTACACGCCGATCGACACCGGAGACACCCGGCGGGCGGAAGAACTCTTCAACGCATCGGAGGAGTTCCGGATACTCTTTTGCGGCCATTCTCATATTCCGATCCTCTTCCGGAAATGGGAAGGGCTCGTGACGCGGGAGGCGGTTCCGGCGGGACTGCCGACGGCGCTGGAACGGGCGGGACGCTATATCGTTGTTGTCGGAGCGGCGGCAGAGGGCGAGTGCGCCCTTTACGACGACGAGACCGGGCTCTACGAACGTATCCAGGCAGAGGGATAGCCGGCATTTCCGTTGGTTACATCCACGGATTTCCGGGTTTCCATCCGGATTCTTTATCGGTGCCCCTTCCGTTCCGCCAGGGAGAGCAGGAAAACGGGGCAGATCCCGATAACCAGCGCCGACAACAAAAAAGGAACCACGAAGGTTGCCGTGAGATCCTTCAGCCAGCCGGCAAGGGCGACGCCCGCGGCCTGTCCCACGGCGTGAATCAACGTGGAAACGCCGAATATCCGCCCCATCTTTGCCATGGGGATCAAATCCCCGAACATCGAGGCGATCAGCGTGATCAGGCCGTTGAACATGAAGGCGAAGAGCGCGCCCGAAATCAGCAGGCCCGTTTTATCCTTCCAGAGGATGGACAGGACGATCGAGGCGGAAAGTAGAAGGAG
>JAHFBU010000301.1 GCA_023249795.1 Syntrophaceae bacterium | reverse complement strand
CTCATCCCGGTGATGGCAATCCTTTCCTGATCGTCCTCGCGGGGAGCTGCACATCTGGTCCCATAGCCGACTCCGGGGGATTGGGTTTTTCTCTGCAGCGGCGTGCCGGGTGAAGGTTCCGTCATATCCCCGAGCTCCCCGACAACGGGCTGATGCAGCACGAGAGGAGCTTCGGCCAGCTCGCGGTGAAATGAGTTGAGTTTTTGGACCTTGCGGATAGGGCCGGCGCAGGCCCCGCTCATGAACTGCCCGCGCTCCAGACAGGCCTGCTCACCCAGAAGCACCTTCCCTTTCCTGTCCATGCCGCGGGCCGCAGCAAAGAGACTTCCCGCGGCCATCTCCTCCATTCTCGTCCGGAAAGAGGCCTCGTCCTGGTGGCCTGCTGCAAACTTCTTCTCCAGGGATAAAATAGCTTCCACTCTCGGGGTCCTCAAGGACCGCACCCGAAGTCCGGTATCCTTGCCTGAAACGACCGTTCCCCCTGGCGGCGATTTAAGAACCATCCGCTGATAGAGCGCTGTCAAGGCCCCGGTTTCAACGATCTCCCGGGTGGCCAGATAGGCAGTGCCCATCTGGATCGCCTCCGCGCCGAGCATGGCGGCCATAAACGCGGTCTCTCGATTAAAGATCCCCCCGGCAAGGATCACGCGGCAGTTTTGGAACAGGGATGGCGTGCGCCGTTTCAAATCCAGCACCATTTGAGCAAGGGTGAGCGTGCTATGCTGCCCGACGTGGCCGCCAGCCTCATACCCTTCGCAGACGACATACCGGACGCCCGTTTCAAGGGCGAGCCGCAACAGCGCCTCATCGGGAGCGATATACATGACCTCTATGCCGCATTCTATCAATTGCCGCAAAGGGGAAAGATCGCCGCCTGCTATCACGACAAAACGGGGTCTCTGTTTCTTTATCCAGGCCAGATGCGTCTCCCTGAAAGGGTTTTCTGCCAAAGAGACGACATTCACTGCATAAGGGCGTGCTCCCATGATCTCCGGCAGGCGTCCCAGCTTCCGGTCGAGGGTCTCCGCGTCCATCAGGCCAAGGGCGAAGGTGGGCAATCCACCGGCATCGGCAACTCTTGAGGCAAACTCCGGGACATCGGTGATCCAGGACATGGCGCCCTGGATAAAGGGGTAGCGGGTTCCCATCTCTCTGGCTACAGGACTGTCCAGAAAGCAATCCTTTTTTGTCTCAGCCAGGCGGCTATTGCGACGTATTTCGGCAATGAAGGCTTTTATGGCCTCCTCGGTTACGGCCCCGAAACGTTCGGCGAAGGTTGCAGCAAAGGCAGCTTCCACGCCGAGAGGGATGACCTCGTCCTGGCTGAAATGGCTCTCCAGAGGGTGGAGAGCCCTGGCATGCACCTGGCTTACGAAGGAGCGGCGGCTTTCCTCCTTGATCTCCGCTTCATACAGCGAGTCCTCGAAGGTCTTGATCTCCTTGAACGCCAGCGAGTTCCCCTTGTTGAAAAGGCGACAGGGAACCAGCAGGTCCAGGCCGACCAGATCGGTAGAATCGAGGCGGATATTGGCGAGCCGCTGGCGTTGGACACCATCGATGGCAACCATGTCGGTCAACCAATGGACGCTCTCGAAAACGATCCCCGTCGCCCCGGTGGAGAGGAATGCCGCTGCCGCTTCAGGAGTGGCGACGCCTCCCCAGATGAGGATGTCGAGAGCCTTTGGGGATGCGGGGAGCATTTCCTTGACCATGGAATAGAGAGCCGTCGTCGTTTCGCCGCTTACGAAACCGGAGGCCTCGCATCCTTTCAGGACGATGCGTCCGATGCCCGCGCTGTCCTTGATCATTGCTGCCAGGAGATCCATGTCTCCGGTGATCGGAAAGAACCGGTGGTTTTCGGACAATTCCCTCAATCTCTGGAGGAAGACGGAAGGATCTCCTTGAAAAAACTGGGGATGGCACTCTACCCAGATGTTCCGGACCCCTGTTTCCTTCAACAACTGCCCCAAGGATGGATCAAGGAAGGTCGGGACAGAAATCTTGATATCCCTGACGTGGCCGGCAGTGTCGGCCTTTCGCAGGAAAGAACGTAACCCTCCCACCCCCATCATGGAAAAATCGAAGACGGCCATGCTCCCTGTTCGCTGAGCCATGTGGATCACCGCTGGGGTGATCTCTTCGGGCCGCCAGACGAAACCGATGATGGAACCCTGATGCTCGGCCACCATGCCAGAACTCTGCTTCAAAGCCATACGTTTTCCTTTTGTTACTACTCAGGTGTTAAGGCTGAATTAGAAAGATACCACGCCGTAACATCACTCCCGATTCCCAACCG